>JAGANS010000001.1 GCA_017624155.1 Muribaculaceae bacterium
GCAATCACTGCACCTTCAGGGATTTCAGGTACTTCAGGAATAATAGGTTCCTCACCATTAGCATAAGTATTTCCGGTTATTACAAGATTTGCTAAACCAATTTTCTTTGTGCCACCGGTCGTTTCCCAAATTGTAAATCTAACAGTGACAATTTCATCATCTGCAGCAAATTTAAGATTCTTAAATTCCTTATGGCAGTTGGTAGCGTTAGCTGTACCCTTATTATCAGCTCTTATTGGTGTTTCTTCGGTCGCGACTGATACTTTTACACCGTCTTTTCCAATTAGATCGATCGAATATCGCATATTTCCAGTTGCGAACTGAGCAGCATCAAAAGAAATTGATGTGGGAGCGAATGAAACTCCATTTGGTTTGATAATGAAGTCAACATATTTGGTTTCGTTGTTGTCGGCTGTCTTCATTACACGCCAGGTGGTAGCAGTGAAGTATGTTTCTGTACCATCTGCATTTGTGGCATCAGCGGTGCCTACTTGATCTATTCCTGCTGAATACGCGTACTCGCCGGTGATTGATTCGGCGGATGTAGCGCAGGTAGGAGTTTTAGTCCCTAATGCCCATGTGGCGGTTACCTCCTCGGCATTCGTAGTTAATGCGGTGACGGTCGCAAGGGCGGCTGTGATGAGTAAAGTTTTGATTTTCATTGATTTTGGTCTGTTTGTGATTTTGGATTGTTGCGTAGGCCGTGGCTGTCTCCCCACGTGGGGGAGACACACCGGGCTTATTGATTATTGGTTATGATTATTTGCCTGAGCGGCTGCGCCACAGGGCGGTCATATCCTCGAGGGTCTTGCCCTTTGTCTCGGGAACGAGTTTGGCAACGAACCATGCGGCGAGGATACAGATCACGCCATAGAGGGCGTAGGCGAAGCAGTGGCCGAACTTATCGCCCATGCCGGGGAGCGACATGTTGTACATCGGCACGAAGGTCGACGACACGATGAAGTTGAAAATCCACTGGAATGCCACGGCGATGGCTACGGCCTGTGAGCGGATGGTGTTGGGGAAGATCTCGGCGATGAGTACCCAGCATATCGGACCCCATGAGAACATGAACGAGGCAGAGTAAACCATGATGCTCACTACGGGCATCAGCGGATGCACCTCTACGACATTGCTCAGAGCCACGCCCAGGGCGCCGATGGCCATGCCTATCGAGCCCCATATCAGCAGAGGCTTGCGGCCGAGTTTCTCTACGGTGAATACGGCTACGAGGGTGAAGGCGATATTCACGATACCCATTATCACGGTCTGCACCATGGGGTTGCCCATGTTCATCGACTCGAAGATGCGGGGCGCGTAGTAGAGCACGGCGTTGATGCCGACTGCCTGCTGGAACACCGAGAGCATCACGCCTACGAAGATAACCATGACGCCGAACGAGAAGAGGCGTTCGCTCTTGACGTCGACGGTCGACTTGATCTGGTTGAGGATCTCGCGTGCCTTGGCTGTGCCGTTGATACGGGTGAGGATGGCGAGTGCCTTGGCGTCCTTGCCCACGAGGGCGAGGTAGCGGGGCGATTCGGGCACGAGGCATACCAGTATGGTGAAGATACCGGCAACGAAGGCTTCGGAGCCGAACATGTAGCGCCAGCCGGTGGTGATGGTCCAGGGATCGGACGATGCGCTCACCTCGTAGAGGGCCTCACCCATCTTGTTGATAATGGGCTGGGTGTGCTCACCGAGGATAAGGAAGTTGACAAAGTAGACTACGAGCTGACCGAAGATGATGGCAAACTGGTTCCACGACACAAGAGTGCCGCGTAGGTTGGACGGCGCCACCTCTGCGATATACATCGGGCAGATGGCCGATGCGAGGCCCACACCTATGCCGCCGATGATGCGGTAGAAGTTGAAGGCGATAAGCAGGCTGAAGGTGGGCTTGCCATACTCGTAGAACATGAATTCGGGATAATATGAACCGAGGGCCGACAGGAAGAAGAACACACCGGCTATGATGAGTGTCTTCTTGCGGCCGAGGCTGCCGGCAAACCAGCCCGACAATGCCGAGCCGATGATGCAGCCGAGCAGGGCGCTCGACGATGTGATGCCGTGGATAGTGTCGGAGTAGACAAAATCGGTGGCACCGAGGAAGAAAGCCTGCAGGCCCTTTTCAGCGCCGGATATCACGGCGGTGTCGTAGCCGAAAAGCAGGCCGCCGAGGACCGCCACCAGCACGATTGAAAAGAGATACAGCTTGCTGCCGTTGTCTTGGTTTTTCATGAAATGCGATTTGATCGGGTTGGTTTATGAGTTTCGCTCCGCAGGAGCGAATGGAATGAGAAACGAGGGCAGCGGTGCCCTCATTTCTCATAAAATCGCTTATCAGGCATACATGTTGATGATGGCTTCGTAGAGCTCCTGCTTGCCTGAAGTGGTGGCGGGTTCGGGCTGGGTCTTGGCGTACTCAACTACCTGCTCGAGGGTGAGTTTGCCTTCTTCGAATTCCTTGCCCTTGCCTGCGTCGAAGCTTGCATAGCGGTCGGCGAGCATCTTCTTGTAGGGCGACTTCTCAAGCACGTCGGCAGCGCTGAGCAGTGCGCGTGCCATGGCGTCCATGCCGGCGATGTGTGCGATGAAGATGTCCTCGAGGTCGGTGCTGTTGCGGCGTGTCTTGGCATCGAAGTTGGTGCCGCCGTTGCCGAGGCCGCCGTTGCGGATTATCTGCATCATGGCCTGGGTGAGCTCGTAGTTGTCGATGGGGAATTGATCGGTGTCCCAGCCGTTCTGATAGTCGCCGCGGTTGGCGTCGATGCTGCCGAGCATACCGTTGTCGACGGCTACGGCGAGCTCATGCTCGAATGTGTGGCCGGCAAGTGTGGCGTGGTTCACCTCGATGTTCACCTTGAAGTCCTTGTCGAGGCCGTGTGCCTTGAGGAAGCCGATTACAGTTTCGGTGTCGACGTCATACTGGTGCTTGGAGGGTTCCATGGGCTTGGGCTCGATGAGGAATGTGCCCTTGAAGCCCTTGGCGCGTGCATAGTCGCGTGCCATGGTGAGCATTGTGGCCAGATGCTCTTTCTCGCGCTTCTGGTCGGTGTTGAGCAGGCTCATGTAGCCTTCGCGGCCGCCCCAGAATACGTAGTTCTGACCGCCAAGGGCGATTGTGGCGTCGATGGCGTTCTTGATCTGCACGGCTGCGCGGGCCACAACGTCGAAATCAGGGTTGGTGGCGGCGCCGTTCATGTAGCGGCCGTTGCCGAACACGTTGGCTGTGCCCCACAGGTTCTTGATGCCTGTCTCGGCCATGAGGCCCTTGATATAGGCGGTGATTTCCTTCATGCGGCCTTCATAGTCGTCGATGTCGCCGAGATCGCCGATGAGGTCGGTGTCGTGGAAGCAGAAGTATTCGATACCGAGCTTCTGCATGATCTCGAAGCCTGCGTCGGCCTTCTGCTTGGCGACGGTCATTGCGTCGGCGCCTTCGTTCCAGGGGAACTTTTTGGTGCCGGTACCGAACTGGTCGCCGCCCTCGGCACAGAGTGTATGCCACCATGCCATGGCGAATTTGAGCCATTCCTTCATGGGTTTGCCGAGGACCACGCGCTCGGCATCATAGTAGCGGTATGCGAGGGGATTGAACGAACCGGTACCCTCGTACTTGATTTTTCCTATCGTAGGAAAGTATTCTTTCTTAGCCATTTTGATTGGTTTTTAGGGTTTATATATTTTGATTATGATTTGATTATCTGTCGAGTTCGCGTGCGAGACATTCCTTCCAGCGGGCGTATGCCTCGAGGTATGGCGCGCGATCGGCGTCGGGATGGACTTCCTCGAGCTTCACGAGCGATGCGAATGCCTCGTTGTTGTCCTTATATATGCCTGCGCCCATGCCTGCGCCCTTGGCGGCACCAACGGCTCCGTCGGTGTCGAAGAGGTCGATAGTGGCACCCGATACCGATGCCAGCGTGTGGCGGAACACCGGGCTGAGGAACATGTTGGCCTTGCCGGCGTGGATCTTCTTGATTTCCATGCCGATGCTCTCCATGATTTCCATGCCGTACATGAACGAGAATACGATGCCCTCCTGTGCGGCCCGCAGCAGGTGACTGCGGTTGTGGATGTTGAAGTTGATACCATGGATCGAGCATCCGATCTCGCGGTTCTCGAGCACGCGCTCTGCACCGTTGCCAAACGGCAGGATTGTGACGCCGGCCGAGCCTACGGGTGCTTCGGCTGCGATTTCGTTCATTTCGTTGTACGAACAGCCCTGCGGCGCTATGTTGCGCTTGCACCACGAGTTGAGGATGCCGGTGCCGTTGATGCAGGTCATCACGCCGATGCGTGTCTGGCCGGCAGTATGGTTTACGTGTGCAAAGTTGTTGACACGCGAGCGGGGATCATAGTCGACAGTGCCGTTGATGCCGTATACGACACCCGATGTGCCGGCGGTCGAGGCTACTTCGCCGGGATTGAAGACATTGAGCGAAAGGGCATTGTTCGGCTGGTCGCCGGCGCGGTATGTGACCGGTGTACCCTCGGCGAGGCCGAATTCGGCAGCGGCCTTGGCCGTCACACGGCCCTGCTCGCTGAACGTGGGCTTCACTTCAGGGAATATGTCGGGGCTGTAGCCCATGTGTTCCATCAGGAAAGTGGCCGGGGCATTGTCCTTGAAATCCCAAAGCATGTATTCCGACAGTCCCTCGGGATTGGTGCAGATCTCGCCGGTGAGCCGGTAGGCGATATAATCGGCCGGAAGCATCACCTTGTATATCTTATTGAAGATCTGAGGCTCGTTCTCGCGCACCCACTGCAGCTTGGTGGCAGTGAAGTTGCCGGGCTTGTTGAGCAGGCGCGGCAGGCACACATCTGCGCCGAGCTCCCCGAAAGCCTTCTCGCCGTAGGGCACGCCGCGCGAGTCGCACCAGATGATGGCGTCGCGAAGCACACGGCCGTCGCGGTCGATAGCCACAAGTCCGTGCATCTGATATGAGAAGCCGATCGCTTTTATATCTTTGGGGTCGATATGTGTCTGTTCGAGTACCGATTTTGTGGCGAGTTTCAGATAATTCACCCAGTCCTCGGGCCTCTGCTCGGCCCATCCGGGATTCACTGCCTTGATGGGAGCCTCTGCCTTGGGGTAGAAGTCCGATGCCACACAGGCGCCGGTATCGGCGTCGACAAGGGCTACTTTCACCGACGAGGTGCCTAAGTCATATCCTAAAAGGTACATGGTAAAGTTCAGGTTTTATGGTCGTGTTTATATCATTATGTCTTTTAGACCTTGCAAAATTATCGAATCATACAAATGATGTGTGTATAAAATTTGTCGCAAAACGCTCGTTTGTCAATTTTTCCACATTTTTGCGGCTAATTTAGCCCCCTCGTGCACACATTATCAATCTTTCCGAATGATAATACACTTTGTGCAGTTTTTTTATATCTAACTTTGCAAAAAGAAAAAACATTAACGCCCGTTACATATTTCGTATCATGAAAAAACTACAGCTACTGATTCTGTCGCTTTTCTGCTGCGCCTCGGCCGGAGCCGATATATGGACCGACGAGTACCGGCAGTTGGAGCAGTCGATAGTGCAGCCGACATTCGCCGACCGAACATATAATATTACAAAGTACGGAGCCCGACAGGGCGCCGACGCCAAGAAGAACCAGAAGGCCATCAACAAGGCGATCGCCGCATGCAGCAAGGCAGGGGGCGGCAAGGTCGTTGTACCGGCCGGCACATTCGAGACAGGAGCCATAACACTGCTCGACGATGTCAACCTGGTGGTGGAGGACGGTACTACGCTGCTCTTTGCTTTCCGCCCGGAGTTGTATCCGGTTGTTCCGACCCGTTGGGAAGGTCTCGACTGCTGGAATCTGTCGCCGTGTATTTATGCCAAGGACGCGTGCAATATTGCCATTACCGGCAAAGGCACCATTGATGGCGGCGCAAGCAACGAGGCATGGTGGCCGTGGTGCGGCAAGAAACATTATGGCTGGAAAGAGGGACAACCCCGACAGCAGGACTTCGGACGCCCCGAATTACTTAGAATGGCCGAGGCCGGTGTGGATATGTCGCAGCGCAAGTTTGACGCCGACGATTGTTTGCGTCCGCAGCTGGTGAATTTCAATAACTGCGAGAACATCCTTGTTGAAGATGTGACACTGCTCCGCTCGCCCTTCTGGGTGATACACCCGCTGCTGTCCAAAAATATTACGGTACGTGGCGTGCAGATAATCAACGACGGTCCCAACGGCGACGGCTGCGACCCCGAGTCGTGCGACGGGGTGCTGATCGAGAACTGCTTCTTCAACACCGGCGACGACTGCATTGCCGTGAAGAGTGGCCGCAACAACGACGGGCGCAAATGGAATATCCCCTCACAAAATATAATCATCCGTGGCTGCGAGATGAAGAACGGACACGGCGGTGTGGTGCTCGGCAGCGAGATATCAGGCGGCTGCCGCAATATCTTCGTCGAAAACTGTGTGATGGACAGCCCCAACCTCGACCGAGTGTTCCGCATCAAGACAAACACCTGCCGCGGCGGTGTCATCGAGAAACTGTATGCCCGCAACCTCAATGTGGGCCAGTGCAAGGAATCGGTGCTGAAAATCAACCTCGACTATGAGCCGCGCGAGATATGCTGCCGCGGCTATCTGCCCACTGTGCGGCATATATATCTTGATAATGTGAAGTGCGACAAGAGCAAGTATGGCGTGATGGTGATAGGCCTCGACTCAGTGGCCAATGTATATGACATTAATGTCGACAACTGCGAGTTCAACAACGTTGCAGACGGCAATTCGATAGCGGGCCGTGTCAACGACCTCAATATCCGCAACACATTTATCAACGGTTCGCTGCACCTCGATTCGCTGCCTTATGGCGGAGCGTACAGCCAGTGGATGACCCGCTCCGAAATGCGCCGCGTCCCCGAGAGCTATCTGCTCGACTTCTCCAAGAAACCCAAATGGAGCTATGTTATGGGTATCGAACTCGAGCCTATGCTCGATACTTACAAGCGCTACGGCGGCGATGACATCCTGGCCTACTGCACGGCATACACCGACACAATGATCGGAGCCGATGGTTCGATACGCGGATATGCGCTCGACGCCTATAACCTCGATAATGTGCGTACCGGCAAGTTTGTGGCCGCCATGCACCGCAATAATCCTCAGGAAAAGAACCGCAAGGCCCTGTCGACACTGATGACACAGCTCGAGAAGCAGCCGCGCACCGCCGAGGGCGTGTACTGGCACAAGGCCATGTATGCCTGGCAGGTGTGGCTCGACGGCATATTCATGGGCCTGCCCTTCCGCGTGGCTAATGCTGCCGATTTTTATAAGCCAAAGCAGGCGAAGGCCGTTTACGACGATGCCGTGGATCAGTTGGTGAAGACCTACAACCGTACCCTCGACCCGGCTACCGGTCTCAACCGCCACGCTTGGGACGAAACCCACGACATGTTCTGGGCCGACAGCACCACCGGTCTGTCGCAGCATTGCTGGGGCCGCGCCCAGGGCTGGTTCACGATGGCTCTTGTCGAGGTGCTCGACGGCCTGCCTGCCGATTATGAGCGCCGCGGCGAGGTTGAGCAGCTACTCGACAAGACTCTTGCATCGGTATTGAAGTGGCAGGACAAGGACAGCAAGTTGTGGTATCAGGTGATGGATGCTCCCGGTCGCGAAGGCAACTACCTTGAGGCCACAGCCTCGTCGATGTTTGCCTACTCGATGCTGCGTGCCGCCCGCCGGGGATACGTAGATGCTAAATACTATGATCGCGGCAAGGAGGCCTACGACGCGATTGTGAAAAACTTAATACGGGTGAATGCCGACAGCACCATATCGCTTACAGGCTGCTGCGCCGTGGCCGGCCTCGGGCCGGGTACGAGCGAGGCCGTGCGCAAGGTGGCTCCGAAGATCACAGAGAGCAATACACGCCGCGACGGATCATACGAATATTACCTGTCGGAGCCGGTCCGCGACAATGATCCGAAAGGTGTCGGCCCGTTTATATGGGCCTCTCTCGAGGTGGAAGACGCCCGATCGTCAGAAAGAAATTGATATAAGGTTTTTAAGGGATGAATCTCCGGCAAGATTAAAAGTCTTTTGCCGGAGTTTCTTTTTTATTGTAATTCGGCGGTTATTTCCGATAAAAAATATTAACTTTGCACATAAAATACGGCGTAATGGATCAAAGGAAAACAAAAGGCTATATATTAGGCGTAATCGCAGCGGCTTCATACGGCATGAATCCGGTATTCGCACTGCCGCTGATGAACGACGGTATGGACGCTGTATCAGTATTGTTTTTCAGATATGTACTGGCTATTCCTGCCGTATGGATACTGATAAGGATGCGCGGCCGGCGCGCATCCATAGGCCGCAGCCGCATCATGCCGTGCTTCATACTCGGCGTATGCATGGTGCTGTCGTCGATCACATTGTTCCGCAGCTATCTTTTTATGGATGTCGGCATAGCCTCGACCTTACTGTTTGTATATCCTCTGCTTGTTGCCCTTATTATGTCAGCCATGTACCATGAGGTGATGACCGTCCAGACATTTGCTGGGCTTATAGGTACCATAGCAGGCGTATGGCTGCTGTGCGACGTAAATTCGTCGGGCAACATATCGCTTCCCGGCATCATACTTGTACTGATATCGTCGCTTACCTATGCTATTTATATAGTCGGAATCAATCGGCCTCCGGTGAAGAGCGTGGCCACGCTGAGCCTCACATTATATGTGCTGGTGTCGGGTGCGATAGTCCTGGGAGGGATAGTCCTTGTCCGCGGTAGTCTTGCCGTGCCTCAGACGCCCTGGCTTTGGATCAATGTCCTGTTGCTTGCTCTTGTGCCCACGGTATTGTCGTTCCTGTGTACAAATGCGGCGATAGAGAAGATCGGGTCGACGCCGACAGCAGCTCTCGGAGCTTTTGAGCCGGTGACGGCTGTGATATTCGGTATATTGTTGTTTGGCGAGCATCTGAGCATGCGCTCGCTTTTAGGACTGGTGATAATCATAGTATGTGTTACACTCGTTATCACAAGCGGCAATATCACACGCCATGTGCTGGCAATACGCAAACTATTCCCCAAAGCGCATGGACGGCACGGTCATCGCAGGCAATAATCGGCGTACATCGGCGTTATATATCTGTATGAATCCGCAATCAAAATTCCGCTACATATTAATTGCGCTGCTGGCTTGTGTGCTCGGCATTATGACATCCGTGGCTCAGGAGAACAGTTCGGCGTACAACTGGCTTAATATCACTTCTTCGAGCCGAATATACGGTCTCGGCGGCCTCAACATATCGCTTGTCGACGACGATGTGCAGGTGGTCGACCAGAATCCCGCACTGCTCGGCGGTGAGATGTCGGGGCAGATAGCCCTTAATTATATGCGATATATAGGCGGCTCGAATCTGGCCGGTGTGCGCTATGCACACAGCGCCGGCGACCGTGGTGCCTGGGCCGCGACTGTTCAGTATTTCGGCTACGGCTCGATGAAGGAGGCTCTCCCCGACGGCACCGTCGTTGGCACCTTCTCGCCCAAGGACGTGGCGTTCGGCGCAAGCTATTCGCATGATATAACAGGCAATCTCCGCGGTGGTATTGCACTGAAGATGCTTTACAGCGGATATGCCGATTACACGGCCTTTGCACTGGCCACCGACCTCGGCATCAATTATTATGATCCCGACCGAGACCTGTCGGTATCGGCTGTCATTGCAAATCTCGGCGGCCAGATAAAGCGCTTTCACGAGGCGTACGACCGTCTGCCGTTTGATATCCGTCTTGGTATCTCAAAATCCTTCGGTACATTTCCCGTGCGATTCTCAGTAACGGCATGGAATCTGACGAAGTGGAAGCTACCGTATATGCAGGCAGGCGACGGCACCGCCGGCTCGCAGCCTGTAATCAAAGATAAATTCATGTCCAATCTTTTCAGGCATCTTGTATTCGGAGCAGATCTTATCTCCTCGCCAAACTTTTATCTCGGCATAGGATATAATTATAAAATGCGTACCGATATGGCGACTTATTCGCGCAATTTCTTGTCCGGATGGTCGCTCACAGGCGGATTCAAGGGACGCACATTCGCCGTCGGCGCGGCTTTCGCTCAGCCGCATACCGGCGCCACTACCTTTATGCTGAATCTTTCGCTTAGTCTAAACGATTTGTTGAACAGATGAGTAAAACAGACAAAATTATAGTAGCAATCGACGGCTTTTCTTCATCGGGAAAGAGCACGATGGCCCGTCGGCTTGCCTCGGCGGTAGGCTACCGCTATATAGACTCGGGCGCGATGTACCGTGCAGTTGCACTATATGCGCTTGAGAACGCTATGGTCGGCGCTGCCGGCGATGTCGATGTCGCCGCTCTCGTAGCGTCGCTGCCACAGATCAGGATTGATTTTGAACCGCAGGCCGACGGCACGCAGCATACAATGCTCAATGGCCGCGATGTGGAGGCAGATATTAGGCAGCTGCGTGTCTCCAATGTAGTATCGCCTGTTGCCGCTATTCCCGAAGTGCGCCACAGTCTTACCGCAATGCAGCAACAGCTCGGCGAGGGACGCGGCATCGTGATGGACGGTCGCGACATAGGCACTACTGTATTCCCGGATGCGGAACTCAAGATATATGTTGACGCCTCGGCACAGACACGCGCCATGCGACGGTTCAAGGAACTGGTCGAGAAAGGCTCGCCTGTAACTTATGAGGACGTGCTCGCCAACGTATTGCATCGCGATTCGATAGATCAGAACCGCGCCGAGAGTCCTCTTCGTCGTGCCGACGATGCAATCAGTCTCGATAACTCGGAAATGACGCTCGAGGAGCAGGATGCATGGCTGATTGATAAGTTCAACCGTGTAATCTCCGGGCAGTCTGCGTCATGAGCAATGTGAATATCGAGATTGACGAGCGCTCGGGATTCTGCTTCGGCGTGGTTACTGCCATACGCAAGGCCGAGACCGAACTTGCAGCCAAGGGAAATCTGTATTGCCTCGGCGACATTGTACATAACTCCAATGAAGTCGAGCGGCTCGAATCCATCGGGTTGAAGACCATCACTCACGACGACCTGCGTCGCCTCAAGGGTGTAACGGTGTTGTTGCGTGCTCATGGCGAGCCGCCTTCCACATACACTATCGCCGAGAGGAACGGAATCGAGATTATCGATGCCACATGCCCTGTGGTACTCGCACTTCAGAAACGTATCAAGGAGGCATACAACAGCAGCGACGCCCAGATTGTGATCTATGGCCAGACAGGCCATGCCGAGGTGAA
The DNA here is from genome assembly GCA_017624155.1 of Muribaculaceae bacterium. Classification (GTDB taxonomy): domain Bacteria; phylum Bacteroidota; class Bacteroidia; order Bacteroidales; family Muribaculaceae; genus CAG-873. Next base: position 11,269 of record JAGANS010000001.1, read on the forward strand.
CGGCCTCGTGGGTCAGACCGACGGCACAGCTATCGTCGTAGAAGGCGAGGACGATCTCGATAAGATTGATTTTACACGGCCGATAGCGCTGTATTCGCAGACTACAAAGAGTGTCGAGGGCTTTAATGACCTTGCCGCCGAGATATCGCGGAGGCTTGCGCCCGGCGTTAAGCTGTCCACATACGATACGATATGCCGTCAGGTGGCCGGCCGTGTAGAGCATCTGCGGGGGTTCGCAGCAGCTCATGAAGTGATAATATTTGTGGCCGGAGCCAAGAGCAGCAATGGCCGCATCCTGTATAACCATTGCCGTGAGGTGAATGAGTCGACACATATTGTAGCCGATTGCAGCGAGCTCGATGCGTCATGGTTTGACGGTGCCGCCTCTATAGGAATATGTGGAGCCACATCGACGCCCCGGCGCCTGATGGAGCAGGTGAGGGATACAGTGGCTGAGATGTTATCCTAATGGCCTTGGACAATTTTATAGCGATAGATGTCGAAACGGCCAATTTCGAGCCCACGAGTATTTGTTCCATAGGGGCCGTAAAGGTGGAGAACGGCGTGATTGTCGATCGCCGTTACAGCCTGATATGTCCCGAACCGAATTACTATACATGGCGATGCCGGGCTGTGCATGGCCTTTCGGATGAGGACACCTTTGATGCGCCATCGTTCGGCACCGTATGGAGCGAATGGCAGCCATGGCTCGAAGGCTACAGGCTTATAGCGCATAATGCCGCTTTCGATTCCAAATGCATACGTTCGGCGTGTCGTGTCTACGGTCTTGACGAGCCATGCGACTGGGGCTGTACTCTGCGTGCTGCGCGGGCCAAGATTCCGCGATATGTGCTCCCGTCAAAGAGCCTCGACAGTCTATGTGATTTTTTCGCAATTCGTCTCGACAACCATCATAATGCTCTTGCCGATGCAGAGGCGTGCGCTAAACTTGCAGTCATACTTTCTGATTTATGAACCAACCAAAACGCATAAATGTTAGAAAAAAAGCCACGCGCAAGGTGCGTAGACGCATACACAAGGGACGCGTAGCGCTGGTATTGTCGGTTGTTGCGCTGATTGTAGTTGGTGTGATGTCATTGGTATCACGCTGCTCCGACGGAACGGTAATCCGTGCCGGCGGCGACTTTCGGCCTCCTGTAGCCGAGGCTATCCGCGCCGGCCGCGCCGATGCCCGCAAGGTAATGGAAACAGCACCGCTGTCGATGGAGCGTGAGGATGCCTTGCTCTTCATCCGTTCGCGCGAGAATGCCCTTCGCGAGGCAGGATATGCCCATGCAGCCGATGATTATATTAATGCTGCAAAGGAAGAACTTAAGAATCTGAACATTTATTGATATGAGATTTCGTATTGTACCGGCCAAGAATAGTGAGGAACATGTAGCGATGATAGCGTGTGCTGTTGTGGAAGCTATCGGCGACGAACTTGCGTTGCATCTTGCCGGTTCGCCCGACCGTATACCTCTTGTATATGCTGTCTTCTCGTCGCTTGCCATGCGGGAGGACACACAGTATAGTTATAAAAACGCCCTCGTCGCTCTTGATCCGGATGACGAGGTCGCAGGTATAATCGTATGCTATGACGGCGCACGGCTTCACGAGCTGCGCAAGGCATTCATTGACTTAGCCAACAAGACTCTCGGAACGGACTTCGACGAGGCGACGCTTGCCGATGAGACATCCGATGATGAAATATATCTTGACAGTCTGTGTGTATTCGAGCGTTACCGTGGACAGGGACTCGGCGCTAAACTTATCCAGGCGGCCGCCAAGCGCCACAAGGAATCCGGAAAGCCGCTCGGGCTGCTTGTCGATTATGACAATCCCAGGGCAAGGAAGCTATATGTCAAGCTGGGCTTCAGATCGGTAGGAGAGAGGCCGTTTGCCGGAACTGTCATGGAGCACATGCAGTTACTTGACGACTGATACCGCCTCCAGTACAGGTACCATGCGGTCGAGCGCATTGGCAAGCACGCTGCGCGGGCAGGCTATATTTATGCGCAGATGATCATTGCTTCCATATATGCTGCCCGATGCAGGGCGCACGGCAGCTCGGTCTTCGAGCAACGCTTCAAGTTGGTCGGCGCTCATACCGGATGCACTGATGTTTAGCCATACGAGGTAGGTGCCTTGCAGTTCTGCGACAGGATATTGTGGCAATATACTAAAGGTGTTCTTTAGATATTGGTAGTTACTCCACAGATAATCACGTAATTCATCAAGCCATTCGGCGCCGTTTTCGTAGGCTTCGACCGTTGCTATGACACCAAAGGGATTTACATCGCATACTTCGTTATCGTTTACGGCGCGGTCGATGCGCGCCATTATATCTTCATTGCAGGCAAGGATATTCGCTATCTGCAGACCGGCGATGTTAAAGGCCTTTGACGGCGAGAAGCATGCTGCCCATCGTAAGCCCTCGGGAGCCACTGTCGCAAACGGAGTGTAGTCGTGGCCCGGATAGGTGAGTTCGCAATGTATTTCATCTGAAATCACAAACATGTCGTGTCGCAGACATATATCGGCTACGCGCTGCAACTCGTCGGCAGTCCATACTCTGCCCGAAGGATTATGGGGGTTGCAGAGGATAAGCAGTTTGGCAGCAGGATCGCTTGCAAGATTTTCAAGATTATCGTAGTCGATGGAGAAGCCTTCACCTTCCGACCCGGCCAGTGGATTTGCGGCAAGGATGCAGCCGTTGTTGCGTATCGATGAGAAAAAGCAGTTGTAGGCCGGAGTCTGACATATTATCTTGTCGCCCGGACGTGTCATGGCCTTGATTATGGCCGACAGAGCCGGGACGACGCCCGGTGTATAGATTATCTTATCGGTATCGATTATCCATCCGTGCCGCCGCTCAAACCAGTGTCTGATTGCCCGGTAATATCGCTCCGGAACGGCTGTATATCCGAATACTCCCTGCTCCACGCGTCGTTTCAGCGCCTCAATAATACATGGAGCTGTACGGAAATCCATGTCAGCGACCCACACGGGCGTTACCCCGGGGGCTGTGGTGTCCCATTTGTAGGAATCCGTGCCCCGGCGGTCGATTATCTCGTCAAATCTGCTCATGACAGTTTGATTACGCAGTCGGCGGGAGCCTTTATATTTTCGTCAAGAATAATCTCGCCTATCGAATCTGCTTCTATTACTCCCGATGTGGGATTCTTTACGCTGGTTATGTGTCCGTTGACTTTGGCGCGGAGAGTGGATTCTTCAAACGCAAGGTCGCTGTCAGGAGCGAATGTGCAGTCCTCCAGTACGAGGTCATGACAGTAGCACAGCGGCTGTGTGCCTGATATACGGCAGCGAACGAGGCGCAGGTTGTGCGAATGCCAGCCGAGATACTCACCGTTGAGTTCCGAGTCATATACCGTTACATTCTCTGTATTCCAGAATGCGTCCTTGGAATTGATATGAGCGTTGCGGATGACGACGTTGCGGCAATACTGGAACGAATAGTTGCCTTGCTGCCGGTAATTGTCGATGTCAATGTCGGCCGAATGCATGAAAAGATAATCTGCGCCATGCACCTCGACATCGCGGAGCTTTACGTCACTGACGTGCCACATTGTTTCGGCGGCATCGGGAATGCGTACTCGCAGAAGGCTCAGATGCTGCATTTCACGGAACATCTTCGGCGCCTCGACAAGAGTGTCGCTCATATCGAGATTCGACGAATACCACAGTGCTGCGCGTGCGCCGGATGTGAACACGCAGTCTTTTATCGTAAAGCGGTCGACGTGCCAAAAAGGATATTTGCCTTCAAACCTACATCCGATCGCGGTGATGTCGCTGCACTCTTTCAAGGCCGATTCACCGGCATGGATTGTCACATTCTCAAGTATAAGACCGCGGGAGGCAAAAAGCGGCCGCTCGCCGCCAAATTCTTCATTCCTGATAGTTTTCATCACTTATCGTATATAATGAGGCATTTCTTCGGGTATTACCATTGATATTTCCACCAGTCCGGCTACGTTGCCGTCGCTGTCGCGCCAGGCTGTCTGATATATCATCTTTTTCTGACCGTTTTTGGAAATGGTGTAGCAGTTGACACCGCCCTCACTCATGAGCCGGTGGATGATGGCCTGCGAACGCTCGTTGTGATAGCCGAGCAGATTATGGCCGATAAGGTCGGCGCCCCCGCGGTTGGCGAAAGTCTCGCGCGAGCGCTCATTCATATAAATTATATTGAGATCGGCGTCGCATACTGTCACAGCACAGTTCATGGCGTACGTCCAGTCGGGTAAAGCTTTTTCCATAATGCAAAGTTACAAAAAAATGATGGCATGAAAAATATTTTTGGCCGGCGCTTATCGAGATTGCCAAAAAATTCGTAACTTTGCGTGCAATAAATTCAATACAGTCGTAACACTATGTCGTTTATTGCAGATAGAGTAGCTATGGACGGTCTCACCTTTGATGACGTCCTTCTTATTCCGGCATATTCGGAAGTCCTTCCCCGCAACGTCAATCTCAGTACGCGCTTCTCGCGCAACATCACCTTGAACGTTCCCATCGTGTCAGCCGCGATGGATACCGTTACCGAGGCTCAGCTTGCCATCGCAATCGCACGCGAAGGCGGTCTTGGCGTTATCCATAAGAATATGACTATCGAGGAACAGGCCCGTCAGGTACATGCTGTAAAACGTGCCGAGAACGGCATGATATATGATCCGGTTACCATCCGCCGCGGTTCGACAGTCGGCGATGCACTCAAGATGATGGAAGAATATCATATCGGAGGTATCCCGGTAGTGGACGAGGCCGGCATGCTCGTCGGCATTGTGACCAACCGCGACCTGCGCTTTGAGCGTAACCTCAGCCGCCCTGTCGATGAGGTAATGACCTCCGAAGGGCTGATAACCACAACTCAGACCGCCAACCTCGAAGAAGCAGCCGAGATACTGCAGCGCCATAAGATCGAGAAACTTCCAGTCGTGGACGGAAGCGGACGTCTTGTCGGGCTCGTGACTTATAAGGACATTACCAAGGCCAAGGATAAGCCTTTTGCCTGCAAAGACAGTCTCGGTCGCCTGCGTGTGGCAGCCGGCATCGGTGTTACGCCCGACAGCCTCCAGCGTGCCGAGGCACTTGTGAAAGCCGGCGTCGACGCTATTGTCATTGATACCGCCCACGGACATTCGGCAGGTGTAGTCGGTGTCCTCCGCGATGTGAAGGCTGCGTTCCCCGGCATCGATGTTGTCGTAGGAAATATCGCTACAGGCGATGCCGCACGCTATCTCGTTGAAAACGGCGCCGACGGTGTGAAGGTCGGCATCGGCCCGGGTTCGATATGTACAACCCGTATTATTGCCGGTGTGGGCGTGCCCCAGTTGTCGGCTGTCTACGATGTGGCCAAAGCCCTCGAGGGCACCGATGTGCCACTGATTGCCGACGGCGGTATCCGCTATTCGGGCGATATTGTCAAGGCACTCGCTGCCGGTGCACATTCGGTGATGCTTGGCGGTATGCTTGCCGGCGTGGAGGAATCTCCCGGCGACACCATTATCTTCAACGGCCGCAAATATAAGACATATCGCGGCATGGGCTCGCTTGAGGCAATGGAGAAGGGGTCGAAAGACCGTTACTTCCAGGGCGGCGAGAACGATACTAAGAAACTCGTGCCCGAAGGCATTGCCGCACGTGTGCCGTTCAAGGGCTCGCTCTACGAAGTGGTATATCAGATGCTCGGAGGCTTGCGTGCCGGTATGGGCTATTGCGGTGCCCCCACAATCGATGCGCTGCATAAGGCCCGTTTCACGCGTATTACCAATGCTGGCGTGGCCGAGAGCCATCCGCACGACGTCGCAATCACGGCCGAAGCGCCCAACTATTCGGCAGGCAACCGATAAAAAAGTGATTTTCCGTTGCTTTAACGCAATATATATACTCACTTGACGTTATAAATAGTGTTGCAAATCAGAGTATGTGCTGATTTGCAACACATATTTATTTAAAGACCTCCAGGAATAATCATATTCTACGATGAAAAAGCAATTAACAGCAGCAGGCATCGCATGTGCCGCACTGCTTGCCGTAACAGCCAAGAATGCAGACCCTGTGTTGATGAATGTTGCAGGCAAGGACGTACATCTCAGCGAGTTTGAATACCTGTTCCATAAAAATAATTCGCAGCAGGCACAGCCACAGACTATCGACGATTATGTGGGCATGTTTGTTGACTACAAGCTTAAAGTCGCTGATGCCGAGGCGGCCGGTATTGACACTACCGCAGCCTTTATCGGTGAATATACACAGTTCAGGGACGAACTTTCAGAGCCTTATATGCGCGATGACGCAGTGCTCGACTCAATGGTGCAGCAGGCATACGACCACATGAAAGAAGAACTCTTCGTGAGTCATATAATGGTGCCGTCCGACAAGGAGGGCCTTATCGACTCGTTACGCGCCGCAATCATCGACGGAAGTGCTGAATTTGAGGATGTGGCCCGTAAATATTCGGTTGACAAGGGATCTGCAAAACAAGGTGGCCGCATGGGCTATGTGGTCCCCAATCGCTTCCCGTGGGAATTTGAGAAAGCAGCCTTCGACACCCCGGTCGGACAGCTGTCGCCGGTTGTCAATTCGGGTTTCGGTCTTCATATCATCCGTCCCGAGAGCCGCCGTCCCGCACGTGGCGAGGTCAATGCCGAGCACATCCTGCGTGTGACACGCAATGCTCCCGACAGTGTTAAGGTGCGTCAGAAGCAGATCATCGATTCCATATATAATGTAGTTGTCGCCGATCCGTCGAAGTTTGAGGAGCTTGCACGTCAGCTGTCCGAAGATCCCGGTTCGGGCCGCAACGGCGGCAGCCTCGGCTGGTTCGGCCCCGGCGTCATGGTTCATGAGTTTGACTCGGTGTCGTTTGCTCTCCCGGTAGGACAGATTTCCAAGCCTTTCACAACGGCTTTCGGATGGCATATCATCAAGAAGGTCGATGAGCGCGGGGTAGGTTCGCTCGCCGACAATAAGGACAAGATTCTAAAAGCTATCGAGAATTCGCCGCGTTCCAACGCTCCAAGACAGGCTTATCTCGACCGTCAAAAGAAGATATACAATGCTTCGATATACAAGGATAACATCGCTAAGATCGGGGACATCGTAGCACCGCTTGGTGAACGTATGGACAGTTCGCTGATGGCCTCCCTCAGCATGTCGACTCTTCCGATATATACAGTGAACGGTGTGGACTATACACTTGGCGAAGTTGCCTCGACGATTGCTCCCTCGCGGTCGCGCGGTGTGAAGACCTTGCCGCTCGAGATAGAGAATGCCGCGGTAGCCATGATGGACGGTAAGGTATTTGACCTCGCCCGTGAGGAACTTGTTAAGACCGAACCGGATTACCGCAATCTTGTGAATGAATACCGCGACGGCATACTTCTCTTTGAGATCTCTAACCGCAACGTATGGGACCGCGCCGCTAAGGACAAAGCCGGCCTTGAGAAATTCTTTGCTGACAACCGCAACAATTACAAGTGGGATGCTCCCAAATTCAAGTCGTATGTTATATTTGCTTCGGGCGATTCATTGCTCAATGAGGCTCTGAATTATGCATCTACACTTTCCGCCGATCTTGCTCCCGCCGACTTTACCAAGACTATGCGCGAACGTTTTGGCCGCGAAATCAAGATTGAACGTGTAATTGCAGCCAAGGGTGAGAATGCTATCACGGATTACCTTGCATTCGGCGGCGCCAAGCCTAAGGCTGAAGCATCACGCTGGAGCAGCTATGCGGCTTTTGGCGGCAGAATTATTGATGCTCCCGAGGAGGCCGCTGATGTTCGCGGAGCTGTAGTGAGCGATTATCAGGCCGCTCTTGAGAAGGATTGGCTCGCGCGTCTGCATAAGATGTATCCGGTGAAGATCAATAAGAAAGTGCTTAAGAAAGTGAAATGATTCCTCTCGTTTTTATAAAAATATTAAGAAGCGCCGCGCCGATAATGTGCGCCGGCGCTTTTTTGCTTTCAGGCTGCAACAAGGCAGGAACGGAAGCTACCGCTCCGGATGCTGATGCTGTCGCTGTCGTGGGGCAGAATACACTTACGGTGTCGCAACTGAGCAAAGACATCCCTGCAGGACTGTCGACCGAGGATTCGCTGAGATATGTGAAGGCTTATGTCAAGGAATGGGTAGAGTCGCGGCTTATCAGTGATATCGCAAGCCGAGATCTGGACATGGCTGAGATTGATCGTATAACCGAAGATTATCGCCGTCGCCTCATCATGATGGAATATTGCAGACGGATGTTCAGAGCCCATACCGCCGAGATCCCCGACGATTCGTTGCGGTCATTTTATGAGAGTCATAAAGATGAATTTGTGCTTGACCGTCCCATGGTGCGCGGCACCTATCTCAAGGTGCCCGATGATGTGACTAATTTGCGGGTGATGCGCAGGCTGTATCGCTCAGACAAGCCTGCTGATGCCGACCTGCTTGAGAAGGAGGTACTGGCCGGGGCCATACATTACGATTATTTCCGGGACAGATGGGTGGATTGGGAACAGATCGAGACACGTATCCCCTACGACTTCGGTGAGAGGCCCTCGGCATGGCCGTCGCCACACAGACACCTTGATACATCAGCCGGAGGCTTCACGTATCTGCTGTATATCACCGACGTAATACCTGCCGGTTCGACAATGCCGTTCGAGGGCGCACGCGAAGAAATACTTATCCGGATGCTGAATGCCGAGCGACGGGCATTTGACGCACGTCTGCTGCAAGACCTGTGGGAGGCCTCGCTGCAGAACGGCGATCTGAAACTGAATATCGAAATGTGATAATCAGCAGCTGAAGAACTCGGTGAAGGCAGCAATCATGGCCTTGTGGTCGGCAAGCGAGGCTGTCTCGCGCACCGAATGCATGGCCCATATAGCGGCACCGACATCCACGCCACGCAGGGGAATCTGCGATGTAAGAATGTTGCCGAGGGTAGAGCCGCCGGCGACATCGCTGTGATTAACGAAGTACTGGCACGGAACACCTGCCCGCTCGCACAGGCTGCGGAATACTGCTGCCGAGTCGGCATCGGTCATATATTTGCAGTTGGCGTTGATTTTTACGACCGGACCTCCGCCGAGGGTGGGGTGGTTGGTGGGGTCCTGTTTTTCTACATAGTTGGGGTGGACACCGTGGGCGTCGTCGGCTGAGATCATGAATGAAGAAGCTACAGCACGGATATAGTCCTCCTCGCCGCCGCCTTTGGAGGCCGATATGCGGCGCAGAATGTAGTCGAGCATTGGCGAAGCGGCACCCTGCTTTGTGCCCGACCCCGTCTCCTCGTTGTCGAAAATAGCCATCACACGGGTAGCCGCGCTGCTTTTCCCGCATGTATCGAGCAGCGCGTTGAGAGCGGCATGTGCCATCGACAGATCGTCGATACGGCCCGATGTTATGAACTCGCCGTTGAGTCCCACAACCGACGCCCGTGTGGTGTCGAACAAAGACAGATCGTAGTCGAGAATATCCTCTGTACCGACTCCGAGTTTTTCTGCCACGAGGCGCGTTACAAGCCCCTTTGCGTCATTCTTGTCTGCAACATGGCCAAGCACGGGAAGCATATCCTTCTGTTTCGACAGAGGATTGCCTTCGTTGACCGCGCGGTTGAAATGGATGGCAAGATGTGGTATGGTTAACAGATGGCGGTCAAACCTGATGAGCCTGTGTTCAGGCTCCAGGGGATTGTCAGAGCGTAGTATCACACGGCCGGCAATGGACAGCGGGCGGTCAAACCATGTATACAATATCGGGCCGCCGTATACCTCGGTGTTGAGTTTTACAATATTGCCGTCGGTAAGCATTTCGCAGTTGGGCTTGATGCGGAATCCGGGCGAGTCGCTGTGTGCCGAGATGATATTGAATGCAGCGGATGCATCGCCGGTGCCGACAGTGAAGGCGAAAATTGCCGAGTCGTTTTTGGTGACGTAGTAACGTCCGCCGGCAGCGAGGTTCCAGGCGTCACGCATGTCGAGCTGTTTAAAGCCGGCCGCATCGAGATGCCCGGCTATTGTCTTGACAGCCCAGAAGTTGACCGGAGAGGCGTCAAGGAAAGCCGCGAGGTCTTTATAATCGTTCATTGCTGAAATGTATTGAATTGAGTGGTCGTAGTACATTGCATAGAGTTGCGGCCCAGAACATGCCGAAATCCTCCTTTACAGCCACGAGAGCCGACTTCACTACGTCATCGGTGGCGTCGCGCACAGTCTCGAGATAGTTGTAGAACTCCTGAAAGAGGTCGGCCAGGCCCTCGGAGAGACTTGCGCCTATAGGAGAGTCGGAGTATTTCATGTCTTCCTCAAAAACCTCGAGATAGGTGTCGTTCTCGCCGAGAAGAGCCTGCAGCGAAGTGCGCAGCGAGTCGTAAGTATCTTCGTCGAGACGCTGTTCGATATATCCGTCATCGAGGGCGCCTTCGTCGGCAAGATCGAAAGCCGAAATGTAGATACGAGGCAGAAGCCGCAGCATATTGGCGACGAAGTCGGGCTGCTCGGTAGCGGCGGCATGCTCGATGGCTGCGCAATACTCATTGCACAGAGCTGTAAATGCCAGGGCGTTATTTGTCATTTCTGATATAATTTATGATCTATAATGTATTTGTAGACTCCCTGAGGCAGGAAATATTCCATGTCGCGGCCTTTTGCGATTGCGGCACGGATAAAAGTGCTGGATATGTTTACGGTAGGTGCATCCACTACCTCCATGCCGTCGACATGCGTTCCGCTTATAGGATAACCGGGCCGCGGATAAACGATTACGCCATAGTCATCGAGGATGCGCTGGCTGTCGCGCCACTTGTCAAATATGGCCCAGTTGTCCGAGCCGATGATAAGTTTGAAGCGCTTGCCGGGGTATCGCGAGGCAAGAAGGTCAAGCGTATCTATTGAGTAGGATGGCACAGGCATCGTAAGCTCTATGTCGCATACATCGAGATTGCGTGCGCCTTTCAATGCTATGTTGAGCATAGTGAGTCGTTTGATATCGGGAAGCAGTTCGCCCGGATTCCTTTTCAGCGGGTTGCGCGGCGACAAGGTAAGCCATACCCGGTCGACATAGCCCCACTGGACCATATATGAGGCGAGCATCATATGACCGATATGCACCGGATTGAACGAGCCGCCCAGTATACCTATTATTTGGGTGGTTTTGCTGCCGATGATGATGTCGCTTTCGCTCATTGCAGGAAGTCCTTTATTGCTGTGGTGGTTTCGCTGACTGCGGTATCGAGTACGTCGTTCACAATCTGTATGTCAAAATCCGGTGCAAGAGAAATTTCATACTCGGCACGGTCGATGCGGGTGTCGATGACCTCGGGCGAGTCGGTGCCGCGGCCTTCAAGCCGGTGGCGCAGCTCGCCGATGCTTGGCGGCATTATGAAAATTGTGCGGGCTGTGTTGCCATAGATTTTTTTGACATTAAGAGCTCCCCTGACATCAATGTCAAGGATTACATTATGTCCCGAATTTATAATCCTGTCGACTTCGCTGCGCAGAGTGCCATAATATCGGCCCGGATATACCTCTTCCCACTCAATGAATTCACCGGCTGCTACGGCATCACGAAATTTCTCGGTAGACAGGAAGTGGTAGTGTACGCCATCTTCTTCTCCCTGGCGTGGCGCTCTGTTGGTGGCTGATACAGAGAATGACAGGTCGAAAGACTCCTTATCGAGTATAGAATTTATTATCGTAGATTTTCCGCAACCCGACGGCGCTGAAATCACAATGATTTTGCCTTTTGACATTTTATAATGTGTTTTATTTTATCGAATGTGCGAATTTACTAAAAATTGGCGGCTTTGCAAAGAATCCGCTCTAAAAATGGTGAAAAGCCTTCGGGTGTCGCGGATTCTTTGTATCTTTGTATCCACATTCAATCTTATACATTATGTTCAGGTCGTTTTTTGCTGCTATCAGCTTGTTTATTTGTTATGTTATGTCGGCGCAGACAACCGCCGACTCGCTCGCTATTGTCAATATGCGCTGGGTCACCGATACAGTCGCTCCGGGTGTTGTGCTAAAAATCGGTAGTTTCGGGGAACTTTACGGTGCTCCGCAGAATGTAGTGTGCATAGAGGTCGATCCAAAACAACATCGCCTCGGAATAGGCGTTAACTCACCGGTTGATTATACAAATACTTCGGCAAAAAAAACGGGAGCGCTTGCTGCTGTAAACGGCTCCTTTTTCGATATGCGTCGTGGCAATTCGGTATGTTATCTGAAGAAAGGCGCAGAGGTTTGTGATACGACACGCGGATCTGACTCGAAACTCAATGGAGCCGTCATTACCGATAACGGATCCGTGTCGCTTCAGAGATGGAATCGCTCCGATGAAAAAAACTATGCGGCCTCTCATCCGTCGGAAGATGTGCTTGTTTCAGGGCCGATGCTTATGGAAAACGGTGCTATGAGCGATATTCCGGACCGCGACAAATCGTTCTCCACCACTCATCATCCGCGCACAGGCATGGCAGTACGTGCCGACGGCACGGTACTCCTTGTTACAGCCGACGGCCGGCAGCCGGGTGTTGCCGAAGGAATGTCGCTCGACAGCTTTGCCCATCTTTTTAAATGTCTCGGAGCCGTCGATGCTCTGAATCTCGACGGCGGTGGTTCCACGACCGCATGGGTGTCGCACCTGCCTTACGGAGGCGTAGTCAACAAACCCTCGGGCAAGCGTCTGCGCAGGGTGGCAAATATCGTTTATGTGTATTAAGACGTTTTATATGTCTTTTATAGGCAAAAGTGGCCAATATTGTGTCTGAAAAGATATATATCGGTTCGTGGAATTGTCGTAAATTTGCACAAAATTACAAATAATGAGAATAGGAAATATCGACTTGGGGGAGAAGCCCGTTATGCTTGCTCCTATGGAAGACGTTACTGACGCTTCCTTCCGCCTGATCTGTAAAGAGATGGGCGCCGATATGACTTACTCTGAATTTGTGAGTGCCGATGCGCTGATTCGCAATATCCAGGCAACGACCCGTAAGTTGCACATTTCTCCCGGCGAGCGGCCTACGGCAATACAGATTTATGGCCGTGAGGTAGAACCGATGGTTGAAGCTGCCAGATTGGTCGAGGCTGCCGCGCCCGATATTCTTGACATCAATTTCGGCTGTCCTGTGAAGAAAGTCGCCGGAAAGGGCGCCGGAGCCGGTTTGCTGCGTGATATACCTAAGATGCGTGAGATTACCCGGGCCGTAGTCAATGCTGTAAAGATTCCTGTCACGGTGAAGACAAGGCTTGGATGGGATCATGATTCGCGTATAATTGTAGATCTTGCCGAACAACTGCAGGATTGCGGCATTCAGGCAATCACTGTACATGGCCGTACACGCGCGCAACTGTATTCGGGCGAGGCCGACTGGGATATGATAGCGCGTGTCAAAGCTAATCCCCGACTGCATATCCCCGTTATTGGCAATGGCGATATTACATCTGGCGAACGGCTTGTGGAAGCATTTGAGCGCTCGGGCGTCGACGGCATTATGGTTGGCCGTGCTTCGATAGGCGCGCCATGGATTTTCCGCGAACTTAAAAATTCTGTATCACCCGGTTACGGTCCTGAGCTCAGCGATGCAGAAAAGTTCGGACTAATTCGCCGGCAGATCCGCGAGAGTGTCGACCGTATAGATGAATATCGCGGTATACTGCATATCCGCCGACATCTGGCCGCATCGCCGTTGTTCAAAGGTATTCCTGATTTCAGAGCTACTCGCATAGCCATGCTTCAGGCATCCACCCTGACGGAACTTGAAGCAATTCTGACGCATATTGAAAACGATATCTACCCCTCTGTTGTTAAAAAATAAATACCTGTTTTATGGGAAAATACATATATTGCTTTGTATGCATGCTTGGTATCGCTCTCTGCCTATCGGCTGAGGAACCGGCAGATTACAAACTCGAAGTAATGGATTTCACTGAGCTGAAGGTGACGGATAACATCAATGTTGATTATCATTGTTCGGCCGATTCGGCCGGCTGGGCTTATTTCACCTGTGATCCCTCTATATCGTCGATGTTGCTGTTCTCCAACAACAAGTCGTGCCTTCATATCCAGACTGCAACAGACGGCGCGATTGTGACGGGACTTCCTACGATACATGTATATTCGAGCTCGCTCGCCAAGGCCGAAAATGCGTCCGATTCCACGATGCGTATATTGTCGGATGTTCCGGTAAAGAGTTTCAGCGGCAAGGTCATAGGTAATGGCACATTGATAGTCAATAATGTCGAGGCTTCCGTATTCGAGGCTTCGATAGCAACCGGTAAGGGGCATATAGTATTGAACAACTGTAAGTCGCAGCGCGCCAAGCTGTCGAATGTAGGCACAGGTCCTATCGAAGCCGGCGGCCTTGTATCCAAAGATGTAAAAGCAATACTTTTCGGCACCGGTGATGTCGATTGCACCGTGAACGGCACATTATCGGTATACGGCGCGGGCAGTGGCAAGGTATATTACGGCGGCAATCCCGAAAAGGTGAGCAACCGTTCTCTCGGCGTAAAGGCATTCCCGGTAGGGGACGCCAAGGCTGACGATACCGAGGATAAGAAGAAGTAATCTGCCGTGGCCGAGGCATCGCTGAAGACGCGCACGGCGCGCACACTGAAATGGAATGTCATAGACCGCCTGTCGTCGCAGGTACTCTATGCCGTGACCGGAGTTGTGCTCGCCAACTTGTTGTCGCCCGATGATTTCGGTCTTGTCGGTGCCATAATGATATTTCAGGCCTTTGCCTCTTTGTTTGTGGACAGTGGCTTTTCGTATGCCCTGATTCAGCGTAAACAGCCCACCGAAACGGATTACAGTACGGTATTGTGGTTCAATCTCGGCATATCGACGGCTCTGTATGTAATATTATACTTCTGCGCTCCGTTCATAGCCGATATATTCCAGCACGATGCGCGCCTCGTGCCGCTGTCGCGTGTGATGTTCCTGTCATTCATCCTCAATGCATCGGCAATAGTACAGACCAACCGACTGATGAAGCGGATGGATGTTAAGATGGTGGCGGTGAGCAATACTGTCGGACTGATAGCCGCGGCTATAATAGGTATATGGCTGGCTTTGGCCGGTTATGGAGCCTGGGCGATAGTATGGCAAACTCTCACTCTCGCCGCTGTGAAAAGTGCCACTCTGTGGCTCACGCAACGCTGGCTGCCACAGTTCACATTCTCGTGGAGCGCGTTGCGCAGCTACTTCGGCATAGGCTCGCGTATGATGCTAACATCGTTTCTAAACACTTTGTTCCTGAACATATACGGCTTTTTCATAGGTCATCGTGCCGGAATGTCGCAACTCGGTTATTATCATCAGAGTGACAAATGGAGTAAGATGGGTATTATGTCTATATCACAGGTGCTCACCTCCTCGTTTCTGCCGGCATTGTCGGCTGTGCAGGATGATGATGAGCGCTTCCTGCGCGCATGTTCCAAGATGAACCGATTCACGGCGTATCTTCTGTTCCCGGCCATGCTCGGGCTTATGATAACGGCCACGCCTCTCTTCCATACACTCTTCGGTGACAAATGGGATGCATCTATACCGCTGTTCCAACTTTTGCTGCTAAGGGGAATTTTCACAGTGCTTAACGGGTTGTATGGCAACTTCCTTCTGGCAAAAGCGCATGCCCGTACAATCATGTGGATGGAAGTCCTCCGCGACGGAGTTGCTCTCATAGCATTGCTGGCCACATTGCCATGGATCAGCGCCGAGCGCCCCGGACATCCGGTGTGGGGCCTTGAACTGCTGCTGTGGGGACAGGTAGGTGCTGCTGCTATTGCATGGGTCGCAACACTGATATATGCAGTAAGACTTATCGGTACAACAATCTGGAATTTTATACGCGATCTGCTGCCGTATCTGACACTATCTCTGGTTGCAGTCGCATTTGCGGCTATAATGCCGATGGTGAGTGGACACGCCGTGGTTGTGCTTATATTCCAGATAGTGCTCGGTGCCGGTATTTATCTTGGCGGCAATCATTTGGCCGGATCTAAGATTCAGGCTGATATGGTAGCCTATTTCATTCATAAGGATAAGAAAGCCGGCCTCGTATGAACAGGGCCGGCTATTCGGTAGAAAATCCCCTCAGCAGAAAATTTCGCTGAGTGTAGGATGAGCGTGTATATATCGCGATGCGACTTTATCGAGAGGTACGGCATCGGTAACGAGGACAGTCGCTTCTGCAATAAGGTCGGCGGCATGGGGGCCGAGAATCGATATGCCGAGAATACGCATTTCGTCATCATCCGACACAAGAATCTTTATCGTTCCTTCATAACCGTCGGCGAGAGCCTTGCCGACACTTCCATACGTACGACGTATTGCTTTGCAAACAATGCCTTCAGCCGCAAGTGCGGTAGCTGTCGGTCCGGCCTGGGCCACTTCGGGCGATGTGAACACCACCGAGGGTACGGCATCTTTACGGAAAAGAGAGGCTTCATTGTTTTCGACCACACGACCCTGAGCGATAGCTGAATGGGCAGGCATTGACAGCCCGTTGACATCTCCGATGGCATATACGCCTTCGGCTGACGTGCGCATCAGAGAATCCACGGCTATAAATCCACGGCCGGTAAGCTCAATTCCGGCCTCAGCGCAACCTTCGGGGACAATCGGACGCCTGCCGACAGCCATCAGCACAGTAGAGGCCTCTGCAACAGCCGGTCCGCGTTTTCCCGAATAGTGAACGGACAGCATATTATTGTCTTTGCGGGATATGCTTTCGACTCGGGCATTGACAATAATATTGATTCCTCGGCGTGTGAGGCCGGTGCGCAGACGTTTGGCGATGTCGGCATCGAACGGAGGCAATATCTCGGGACAATATTCCACTACAGTGACATCAACACCCATCGCATTGTACATCGAAGCAAACTCCATACCGATGACACCGCCACCAATAATTATAATTGACTCCGGCAATTCGGTGAGAGCAAGAGCCTCGTCGCTGCTGAGCGCAAGGTCGGCGCCTTCAACGGGAAGAACAGCCGGCTCGGAACCGGTGGCTATGACGAGCCGGCGCGCGGCATGGTATAGCTCGTCTGCTACCTCAACGACTCGTTCCGGAAGTAGTCGTGCAGTACCCTGAATGAGTGTGCAATCCTTAAGCGTTGCAAGCACGGCGCCGCGCAACTGTTCGACAACGGCATCCTTGCGGCCGGCGGCAACCGTGTAGTCGAAACCGCGAAAGTCTGTGCTGACTCCCATCTGTGGCAGATGCTTCAATGAGAGCAATGCCGAGGCTGCCGCGCAAAGGCACTTGGTGGGTATACAGCCGCGGTTGAGGCATGTGCCTCCAGGATAGGAGCGCTCGACAACCGCTGTTGACTCTCCTCGTGCAGCGAGCCGGGCGGCAAGTTCATAGCCGCCGGGACCCGCACCGATGATTATGTTATCGAATTCAATCATGGGCGTTTGCAGCGAGATATTGTGCGTAAGTCACTACGGGATGAAGTGCAGCCTCGGTGTCGTCGGCGCGTCCGGCAGGAGTGTCGTGCGGAGCTGATTTTACCAATTCCGGATTCTCGACGGCTTCACAGGCTATGCGACGCATCGCTTCGATGAATGTGTCGAGCGTCTCTATACTCTCTGTCTCGGTTGGCTCTATCATCAGTGACTCGTGGAATAGCAGCGGGAAATAGATTGTGGGAGCATGGAAGCCGAGATCAAGCAGGCGCTTGGCGATATGTAGCGTCGTTACGCCGGTCGATTTGTCACGGAGTCCGTCAAAGACAAACTCGTGCTTGCACGGACCCGGAATCGGCAACAGATAAAGGTCGTCGAGCGAGTGCATCACATAGTTGGCGTTGAGCGTGGCGAGCGGGCCAACGTGAGCCAGTCCGTCAGCTCCGAGAGTGAGGATATAAGCCAATGCGCGAATAAACACCGTGTAATTGCCAAGCCAGGAGGATATGCGGCCAAGACTGTGGCTGCCTCCGGCTTCCTCTATGGCAAATGCTCCATCGGCCTTTTTCATGACACGGGGAGCCGGAAGAAACTCTTCAAGCCCGGCCCGCACGCCTACAGGACCGGCCCCCGGGCCGCCGCCGCCGTGAGGAGTCGAGAAGGTCTTGTGAAGGTTGATGTGCATGACGTCAAAGCCCATATCGCCAGGACGGGCCATACCGACCATGGGGTTTAGATTGGCTCCGTCATAGTAGAGCAGAGCACCGGCAGCATGCACTGCCTCGGCTATAGCCGGTATATTCTTTTCAAACATGCCGACAGTATTCGGGTTGGTCATCATCACGGCAGCTACGTCGGGCCCGAGTTTAGAGCGCAGGTCATCGACGTCGATTGTGCCGTCGGCCAGGCTTTTTACCTCTACCACTTCATAGCCTGCTATGTGGGCCGAAGCCGGATTGGTGCCGTGTGCTGAATCCGGAACGAGGACTTTAGTGCGACCGTAGTCCTCCCGGCTGTCGTGCCAGGCATGAATCACCATGAGACCGGTAAGTTCGCCGTGGGCGCCGGCAAATGGATTGAGAGTAAACTCCGCCATGCCGCCGATCTCGGCCAGCGAGCGCTGGAGGGTCCAATAGATCTCGAGCGCACCCTGTGCGGCGCATGCAGGGCTGTGCGGATGCAATCCTGCTATCGCCGGCGCTGAGGCAAGGGCATCATTGAGCTTGGGATTGTACTTCATGGTACATGAGCCCAAGGGATAGAAACCGGTGTCAACGCCGAAATTGTTGGTCGACTGGTTGGTATAGTGACGCACCACTGTCGGCTCGTCGACCTCGGGCAGGGCCGGGGCTTCGGTACGCATCAGTGTGCCCGGAAGTTCTGCCAAAGCGTCGGGCCATATTGCGCGCGGCAGGTCGCAGCCATGACGTCCGGTGTGCGAATGCTCGAATATAAGTTTGTCGTATAAACGTCGGTTCATGGCTCAGAGATTGTTGACGGTTGATACATAGAGTTCGATTTCAGCCTCGGTACGGGTTTCCGTGCATGCGATTATCATCTCGCGTTCATCTATGGCTACGCCGCCGAGTATGCCGGCCTCGCGGAGAGCGTCAAGGATTCCGGCGGTATCGTAGCCGTCGGCGATTGTGACCTTGAACTCGTTGAGGAACGGCTTGTGAGGATGCGAAAGTTTTATCTTGCCGGTAGCTTCGAGCCGACGTGCAAGTTCATGTGCTGCCGAAGCCGACAACGAGTTCACATCCCGGAGTCCTTTGGCCCCCATCAGAGCCATATACATTGCGGCATGCAATGTCATGATACCCTGATTGGAGCAGATATTTGACGTGGCCTTCTCACGGCGTATATGCTGCTCGCGTGCCTGTAGTGTAAGGACGAATACCCGCTGGCCGCGGTCGTCGGTGGTGGCGCCGACAATGCGGCCGGGCAACTTGCGTATCAGCGACTGGCGTGCTGTCATATAGCCAAGGTATGGACCGCCATAACTCAGCGGCATGCCGAGCGACTGTGCATCGCCGACAGCAATGTCAGCGCCCCATTCACCCGGCGTTTTCAGAACTGCCAGCGGCAGGGCCGGTGCATTGATTATGAATAGTGCTTTTACGGCATGTATCTCATCAGCCCATCCATCGAAATCTTCGATGATTCCATAATAGTTGGGCGTCTGAGCGATCACACCGGCGACATCACCGGCTCCGAGCATCTCCCTGAGGGCTTCACGGTCGGTAACACCGTCGTGCTGTGGAATGACTTCTACGGCAATGTTCTGATAGCGCGCATACGTGTTGACGACTGCTGCGACTGCCGGATTGATGGTAGCGGATACAAGCACACGACGTTTTTTGCGTGCCGCATTCACGGCCATAATCATGGCTTCGGCGGTAGCAGTGGCGCCGTCGTACATCGAGGCATTGCTGACGTCAAGACCGGTGAGCGAGGCCATCATGCTTTGGTACTCAAAGATATATTGCAGAGTACCTTGTGAAATTTCGGGCTGATAGGGTGTGTAGGCGGTAAGAAATTCCGACCGGGAAGTTATGGCCGGTATTACTGCGGGGGTATAGTGGTCGTATGCACCGGCTCCTGCAAAGCATGTAAGAGGCGTGCAGCGTGCAAACGCAGCATCGAACCAGGCCTTAACCTCGGGCTCGCTCATCGACGGCGGCAGATCGTATGACCGATTGAGCAGCAGCGAGTCGGGAACGTCGCTGTATAGGTCGGCAAGCGACGATGCACCGCACACGCCGAGCATGCGCCGCACATCGTCGGGTGTATGTGGAAAGTAGCGGCTTGCCATCGGTCAGTGCTTTTCGGATTCGCAAAGCTTGGCGTATGCCTCGGGCGAGAGAAGCTTCTCAAGCTCCGACTTGTCGGACATCTCAACCTTGATTATCCAGTGGGCTTCGGGATCTTCGTTGATGAGACGGGGATTGTCAATGAGTTCTTCGTTGATTTCCACGACAGCGCCGCTTACTGGCGAAAAGAGGTCGGACGCGGCCTTGACGCTCTCGATAGCACCAAATTCCTCGCCGGCGACAACATCGTCGTCCATTTCGGGCATGTCGACATAGACTACATTGCCAAGCTGCTCGGCTGCGAACTTCGAGATGCCGATATATGCGATTTCGCCTTCTACACGGGCGTATTCGTGACTGGGAAGATAATATACGTTTGTCATTTCATTTATGGTTTTGAGGGTTAGTTATTATTTCTTGTAGTTGGGGGTATAGAAGCGTTTTTTTATAACAGTGGCGGGGAACACCTTGCGGCGCACCTGAACCTGAAGCGGGGTGCCGAGAGCGGCACAGCGGGCGTCGACGAGAGCCATGGCGAGGTTCCGGTCAAGAGTTATGGAATGGTAACCGGTGGTAATCACACCAACCTTATTGCCTTCAGCATCGAGTACATCGTATCCGTGGCGCGGGATGGCACGGCCTTCTACCTCGAGTCCCACTACCTTCTGTTTTACACCTTCAGACTTCTGGGCAACGAGAGCCTCGCGACCGATGAAACCCTCCTTGTCGACTTTTGCGAACATGCCGAGTCCGGCCTCGACGGGTGTGATGGTGTCGGTGAGTTCGTCGCCGTAAAGCGGCAGTCCTGCCTCGAATCGCAGGGTGTCGCGGCATCCGAGTCCGCAGGGGGCTACTCCGGCATCCATGAGGCGGCGCCACATCTCAACGATGATATGGGGCTCGGCATAGAGCTCAAATCCGTCCTCGCCCGTGTATCCTGTGCGTGAGAGCACCATCGGCGAGCCGTCCGAGGCCTTCAGGTCTTTGAATGTATAGAAGGCGAGATCCGAGCCGTCGATGCCGAGGACATCAGCTATAGTCTTTTCGGCCGAAGGACCCTGAATGGCCAGCTCAGCCCAATAGTCGCACTGGTCGTCGACAGTTACATCATATTTGTCGGCATGGCTTTTGATCCACGATACATCCTTGTCGATATTTGCAGCATTTATGACGAGGAAATACTCGTTGTCGTCGCGCTTGTATACAAGCAGATCATCGACAACGCCACCGTTGTCGTTGAGCATCATGCCATATACTACCTTTCCGGGTTCAAGCGGAGCTACGTCTCCGGTAAATATGTAGTTGACAAACATTGTGGCCTGATCGCCTGTGATAAGTACTTCACCCATGTGTGACACGTCAAACACTCCGACCGACGTGCGCACGGCACGGTGTTCGGCTTCGATACCTTCATAGCTGATCGGCATGTCGAATCCACCGAAAGGCGACATCAGTGCGCCTTGAGCGGTGTGTTGTGGATGTAGGCAGGTTTTCTTCATGGTATTATTGTATGTGTTATGTGTTTTAGTTGACAATGGCATCGGCAAGAATTGCGCAGGTGAGTCCTGAAATATAACACTCGGGCTCAAGTGGCGGCAGGACTTCGCGGAGAGTCCCGATGTCGGGCGGAATGCCGCGCATGCTGTGCAGCAGAGGTTCGATGGGCCGTAGCGGTAAGAAGTCGCCCCAAAGCGATATGTCTGATATACAGCCACGGGCATCGACCTTAATATCAGCTTTCAACTGTCCTACGCCATCATAGTATTTGGCTGCATGGCGACAGCGCTTGTCGCGGCGCAGATACCCGGGATCAAGGTACGTCTGCATTATATCCTCTATCGCGGCGATGTCGGTAGTGGTCGGCGTGATTATACCGTCGTTGCAAAGATAATCTGTGGCATGGCGTATGAAATCGTCGCAGTTCATATTCAGTCCTTCGGATCGGAGCGTCGTGATACGCGAGGGCACTGAGACAACGCCTTTTGACTCTCGCTTAGCCCTTGACGGTGTGAGTACATGGCTCATTGACTCGAAATCGGCGTCATAGAGCATTGTACCGTGAACGATACTGCGTCCCGGCAATTTAAGAAAGGCATTCCCCGCTACCTTGCGGCCGTTGACAGCAATGTCGTTGCGGCCGGTAGGATTTGCCTCGATTCCAAGCGTGCGCAGCATGGCGCATATCATGGCTGTATAGTCTTCAAACGTTGTCTGGACATCGGTCGACGGCGTGATATACGAGAACATTATATTATTGCGGTCGGCGTATACAGCTCCGCCACCGCTCTTGCGCCGCCATACTTTTATATCATGCTCCGAGGCATAGCCGAGGTCGACCTCTGCCGCCATTTCCTGATGTCGCCCGCATATCACGGTGGGCTCTACCTGCCATGCGAAGAAATATTTGCCCGCAGGCAGCGAACGCGCGGCCCATTCTTCCGCTGCAAGATAGAACGGCAGAATCGTATCGGGGCTTTGTGGTAGCGATATCAGATACATGACTTTTATTATATGCCCCAAATTTAATCATTATTTCCGAAAGTGCAAAACAAAATGCTGTTGTCAGCAGGTTAATGAGTGAGAGATATATGGAAAAAGCCCTCTTGTCGTCTCGACAAGAGGGCTTCGGAGGGGTAAAATATTGAATTTGGGGAATGTTGCTTATTCTGCGATTACCTCGAAGGGTATTTCAACAGCTACCTCCTTGTGGAACTGGATGGTAGCGGAGTATTTGCCCACTTCCTTGATGTTCTCCTTGATGGAGATGAGCTTGCGGTCGACGTTGTGACCGAGCTTTTCGAGGGCTTCGGCAATCTGGATAGCGTTCACAGAGCCAAAGATTGTGCCGGTGGCAGAGGTCTTTGCGCCGATTGTGAGGGTTACGCCTTCGAGAGCGGCAGCAGCGGCTTCGGCGTCGGCCTTGATCTGGGCGAGCTTGTGCGCGCGCTGGCGCTGGTTTTCGGCAAGAACCTTAAGAGCGGAAGATGTAGCTACAACGGCTTTGCCCTGGGGAATGAGGTAGTTGCGGCCGTAGCCGTCTTTTACTTCAACGACGTCGTCCTTGTATCCAAGGCCGCGGACGTCTTCTTTGAGGATAATTTTCATATCGTTGTTCCTTCGCTTAAAGGTTATTTCATGAGGTCGGTTACGTAGGGCAGGAGTGCAAGGTGACGGGCACGCTTTACAGCCTGAGCTACGCGGCGTTGGAATTTCAACGAAGTGCCGGTGATGCGGCGGGGCAGGATTTTGCCCTGTTCGTTGAGGAATTTTTTGAGGAACTCAGCGTCCTTGTAGTCGACATACTTGATGCCTGCGCGCTTGAAGCGGCAGTATTTTTTCTTCTTCACATCGACCGACATGGGTGTGAGATAGCGGATTTCTGATTGTGCCTGTGCCATGATTTAGTCCTCCTTTGCTTCTACGGGTTGGGGTGCTTCGGCTGCTTTTGCAGCCTTGAGTGAACGGCGCTTTGCAGCGTACTCGGCGGCGTACTTGTCCTGACGGAATGTGAGGAAGCGAAGAACGCGCTCGTCGCGGCGGAAAGCTGTCTCGAGTTTGCGGACGATAGTGGGTTCGCCTTCAAACTCAATGAGTGTGTAGAAGCCGGTCGACTTCTTCTGGATGGGATAAGCGAGCTTACGCATGCCCCATTCTTCGGTGTTCACGATGCTTGCACCGTTGTCGGTGAGAGCTTTGCTGAACTTTTCTACCGCTTCCTTCATCTGAACATCAGACAAAACGGGAGTTAAAATGAAAACGGTTTCGTACTTCATTGTTATGAATGAGTGGTTATAAAATAAGTAATTGAAAAAGCCCTTGGCTTAATTCGACCGCAAAGGTAGTGATTTTTGCCGTAACCACCAAGCTTTTGCGCGATTATTTTTCGATGCACATATCTGTGTCGCCGTTTATCGATCGAATGATATACACCGGTCGGCCTTTGGTTTCGTTGAATATCCGGCTTATGTATTCGCCGATTATGCCAAGCGCTATAAGCTGTATGCCGCCAAGGAACAGGATAAGGCAGATAATCGTCGGATAGCCCTGAACACTCTCTCCGAAGATCAGTGTCTTGACGATCACATATATTAAATATACAAGAGCAGCCACAGCGGTTGTTATTCCTACAATCGACGCGATGCGTAGCGGAGCGGTCGTGGAGCTTGTTATACCCTCGATGGCAAGATTGAGCAGACGTCTGGATGAAAATGAACTTTTGCCGGCGTTACGGTCATTACATTCAAATGTTACTTCTGCCTTGCGGAATCCAATCCAGCAGAATAGACCTTTGGAGTAGCGCTGTGTCTCGCGTAAATTCTTAAGCGCGTTTACGCAACTGCGGCTCAGCAGCCGGAAGTCGCCGACATCAGGCAACACATAATTGTCGGAAATACGTTTTAAGATTTTATAATATGCCCGGGAGAGCTTCCTGCGGATCCATGAATCGGTATCGCGAGAAAGCCGCCGCCCATATACATCGTCATAACCTTGTTCCCATAATTCCAGCATTTTCGGTATTGTGGCAACGGGATGCTGCAGATCGGCATCCATAATAATGACTGCATTTCCTGATGCATAATCGAGTCCGGCGAGCATTGCCGATTCTTTGCCGAAATTTCGGGAGAGCGATATTGATATGAAGCGTGAATCTCCGCTGCTAAGACGGTTCATTATTGTAAGCGAATCATCCCTGCTTCCGTCATCTATTAAAATTACCTCCCAATCCAATTCGGCGGGATACATTTTGTTATCAAGCAATGGCAAGAGCGCATTTCTGAGAGCTTCGAGATTCCCGGCTTCATTATACACGGGTATTACTATTGATATCTTTTTCATGCTTTTCATATTTGGATCAGGTCGCGGATATAGGAGTCGGAGATTATCCAGTGTGACTGGTCGATGATAAGTCGGTTGTCGCGGAGATGCATGTGGCCGGCTGTGATGAAGCGCCTGGCCTCGGCGAGGACGCTGCTGCGCCATGGCTCGGGTATTGATGCGAGGTCGAGGCCGTCGGCAGTGCGCAGCGCCGTTACGATATTGTCGTTTATGCGGTCGAGTCCGGTTTCATCATCAATTTCAAATGGTTGAGGTAATGACTTGAGCCATAATGGTATCGACGGTAAGTCGATCCGGCGGGTATTTCCGTCGAAAGAGTGCGCCGACGGGCCTATCCCGAGCCAGCGGCTCGACGGATTCCAATATGCGCTGTTATGGCGTGAGCGGAAGCCGGGACGTGCAAGATTGGAAATCTCGTAGTGCTCGAATTCGTGAGTGGCGGCGCTTGCGCGTAAAATTTCAAAATAACGAGTTGTCGTATCATCATCAGCCGGCGTGATTTTGCCTGCAAGCATCTGCCTGTATAGCATTGTGCCTTCGTGATAAGTGAGGCTGTAGGCCGACAGATGTGTTATCGGCGATGTCATCAGTGTGTCGAGGTCGTTTTGCCAGCGCCCGATACTTTGTCCGGGTAGTCCGTAGATCAGGTCGGCGGATATGTTGACGATGCCACCGTCGTGCAAAAGGCGTATGGCATCTAATGCTTTTTGAGGTGTATGTCGGCGACCTATGCGACGCAGAATATTGGTATCGAGTGTCTGTACTCCCATACTTACCCTGTTGAATCCCAGCGAGCGCCATAATTTAACGCTGTCAGCTGTGACATCGTCGGGATTTACTTCGATGGTGGCTTCCGCGACCTCATTAAACGGCAGATGCCGGCAAATGTAAGAGAGTAATTCGGGCGGCATAGCCGACGGTGTACCGCCGCCGAGGTAAATTGTATCGAATGGCCCCTCGATTTCATCCCTGCGTGCGGTAAATTCATCGACAAGACCGCGGGCCACCTTCTCCATATCGTCGGAGCGCGGTACGGAGTAGAAGTCGCAATAGATACACTTCGACCGGCAGAATGGTATATGTACATACAGACCTTGCATCAGTTGAAATCGGGTGGGAGAGTACGGCCACATATCGACAGGAAAGGACAGTACTTACAGTCCTTGACGTCGGGAGTTTGCCTGAACGGTTCTGACGGGTTGAATATGCGGGCGAAAAGGTTATTGAGCAGAGGCCGGAATTCACCTGACAGCGCCGGGAATGGCGGCATAGCCGATTTATTATATGTGATAGGCGCGATGACCCCCTCGCGTACAATGTCCTTGATTATATGTAGTGCCGGCTGTATCCTCACAGAGGAGTCAACGAGGTCGTGGTATGCCTCGGCATAGACAAGCAGCTGAAATATGGCATTGTGGCTGTGATCGCCCTGAAATAGATTCTGGATTGAGTTGCCGACCTTGTTGCTGTCGCTGCCGGTCTTGTAGTCGATGAAGCGCAGCAGATCGGGACCTATACGGTCTACCCGGTCGATCTGCATTCGGAAGTTTACCTTGAATCCGGGCATGATTTCCCACTGCCGGTCTTTAACATCCATTTCTCCTTCAATGTATTCAAAGGAACCTCCGGCACAGTAATGTGTAGCTTCGGTGTGGAGCATCGAGCGCAACTGCGCCGCAGTCTGGTTATGGATTATCATAGACTCGTAGGATAGATCGGCGAATGTGCTTTTTTCGGCATCCATACCGGCCATTTCGGCCAGTTCGCTTACGAGTATCCGGCTGAGTTCGTCCGAGTCGGCAAAGGAGGCGAGCCTGTCCGCTGTGACCGGATGTCCCTTGAATGAATCGTAGATGCGCTTGGCCGAGCGGTGAAACACATCACCGAGTCGCGCGGCATCGAGATAGTCGACTGGCTCGTCATCATCGCGCAAGCCATTGACATACTGCAGATAGAAGCATAGCGGACACTTCATGAACGTCTTGAGCGCCGAAGCTGAAATTTTTGGGCCGCCCGGCTGCCTGAAGGCGTCGAGTTGCGCCATTACAGTTTTGTCTTTTCGGATAATTATTTCACGCGCTGCAGGTTGTGATCCTGTGAGGTCGACGCGGCGATGAGTTATATTTCCCGAATTGCCGTGCAGGTATAAGAGCTGGGAGATATAGCGCGACATCTCGCCTGTGCCTCGTCCCGGTGACC
The DNA here is from genome assembly GCA_017624155.1 of Muribaculaceae bacterium. Lineage (GTDB taxonomy): Bacteria > Bacteroidota > Bacteroidia > Bacteroidales > Muribaculaceae > CAG-873. The sequence continues at coordinate 38,556 of JAGANS010000001.1, forward strand.
TGGTGTCATATATGAGCGAAACATGCGATGCTCGGCTTATGGCGCGAAAAAAATGATAGGCATAGAAATTCTCGCTCTGCTCGATAGGCGGCAGGCCGTATCCATGGCGCAGATTGTTGGGTATCATGGTACGCACATAGTCGCGGCGCGGAAATGTGCGCTCGTTCATAGCAAGGAAAATTATATTGTCGAAGTCGAGACAGCGTGTTTCGAGAACGCCCATTACCTGCAGGCCGCGTAAAGGTGTGCCTTCGACGTTTATCACCTTGGACTGAAGGATACGTTCAAACAGGGCAAGCAAAGTCGACTCCTGCATCGAGATGGAGTATTTATCAATAAGCCGGCGCAACTCGCTTACATTGTCGTCGAAGTATGACAGAATATCCATTTCAAAAGACCTGTCAAGTGATGTAGTGTCCGGCGACTGCCACAATGCTTCGCGTAAACCCCGCAGCAACCCTGTAAGATAATTATAGGTGTCCTCGAGATTATCCGGAGAGTCGATAGGTTTGAAAATAAAGGCCAGTTCCTTGAATTCGGCAGCAAGTTTGTCGGCATCGATATTGAAAAGCCGCTGGTCGTAGATAAACTGCCGCACTGCATTGGCGCTGCCGGGTGCGAGAAGCTGAAGATGCGGGTGGACAAGCACCTCGAGTACGTCCTGAAAGAAATATGTGCGCACACCGCCGCGGCGCTTGCGTGCGCGCCGCTGCATCATGACGATGGCACGCATAAGCGTGGCGAACGTAGTAGTGGAGTAGGGCAGGCCCATCGTTACGTTGAGAGCCGGCAATGTGTCGGGGAGGCTCAGCATGAGAGGCACGAGCTGTGTCGGGTCGGGGACTACGATTGCGGTGTTGAATGAGCTCTTCTCGTCCATCTTACCCTCGCTGGCAAGATTTGTGATAAGATTACCTGCGAATTTGGCCTGACCGACTGAGGATGGAACGCCGTAAATGTCGATTTTGCCGAACGACTCTATACGTGCGTTGTCAAAGTCGGCAGGTGACGGGAATTGTTTTGTCAGCGCCGAAAGCATGCGGAGCGCTTTGTTGTCGGTATTTATCTTGCCGTCGGGGGTGTAGAATGCCGGCGAGGATATATCCCAAAAGAAGTCGGCCGCACCGGCCCGGTCTATACGTTCCATTATTGCGACTTCGGCATTGGACAGGTCGGACAGCCCCACAAAGACATAATGCCGGCGGCGTATCTCCTCAGCCGACATGTCTTTGAAGGCTGCGAGTGCATCGCGCATGATCATGCCTGGAGTCGAGATGCCGGCACGTCGCAGTCGACTGCGGAACTCATCGTATATCGGCGCGAGAATCTGCCATAGCGAGATGAAGCGTCGTGTAAGTTCGGACTCGCTCTCCGGAGGTGCTGTATGCAGCCAGAATCAGTCAACATGCTCGGTGAGATTTGTCTCACCCCAAATGCGCCGGATGAGATCTTTCTGCTCGTCGGTAAGATAATCGGATGCTATTTCATGAACGGCACGCAGATTTGAGTACAGCTTATGCGGATCGGCGAGTGATCGGTCAATCTCATCGAAATCACCGAGAATCATGTCGCCCCAGAATATGAACCTGTCAAAATCACGTACCTGCTCCTTGCGCTCGGGATCAGCGGCCGTAAGCACCGATGTATATGTGCGGTAGAGCATAAACAGCAGTTCGTTGTGCGACGCCTCGGGCATACGCACGGCGTCCGAGGCCAGGCGAGCGAATGTAGTGAAGCGTGGCATCAGACTGTATTCTGTGCGAAGTCGCTGCTGGATGTACAGCTTCAGGAACATTGCGGAGCGTTTGTTCGGAAATACGAAGGTGATATCCTGCAAAGACGCTATGCGTTGTGGCGAAGTGTAATAATCGGCTATCTGCTGTAGAAATTTCATGTACAAAGGTACACAAAAAAGCATATAATATGCAAGTAAAAAATGCTCCGCGCACTCTGGGGCACGCGGAGCATTTGAGGAGTGGATGTTGTCGTTTATTCCTCGTTGAGGATCTCGAGCATCTTGATGGCTGATTCAGGAATGCGGGTGCCGGGGCCGAAGATGGCTGCTACACCGGCCTTGTACAGGAAGTCATAGTCCTGAGCGGGAATCACACCGCCGGCGGTTACCATGATGTCCTCGCGGCCAAGTTTCTTAAGCTCGGCAATTACCTGCGGGATAAGGGTCTTGTGACCTGCTGCGAGCGAGCTTACGCCGAGGATGTGGACGTCGTTTTCCACTGCCTGGCGGGCAGCTTCCTCCGGAGTCTGGAAGAGCGGGCCCATGTCGACGTCGAATCCGCAGTCGGCATAGCCGGTTGCTACAACCTTGGCGCCGCGGTCGTGGCCGTCCTGGCCCATCTTGGCAATCATGATACGGGGCTGGCGACCTTCGCGCTTGGCGAATTCCTCGCACATCTGCTGAGCACGTACGAAGTCGGGGTCTTTCTTGGTTTCTGCTGAGTACACGCCTGAAATGGTTCTGATTACTGCTTTATAACGGCCTACGACTTCTTCGCAGGCATCGGAGATTTCGCCGAGTGTGGCACGGAGGCCGGCAGCTTTCACGGCGAGGCCGAGGAGGTTGCCCTTCTTGGTGCGGACACATTCGGTGATGGCGGCAAGAGCTTCCTTCACCTTTGCTTCGTCGCGGTGGGCCTTGAGGTCGTCGAGGCGCTCGATCTGCTCGGTGCGGACCTGAGTGTTGTCGATCTCGAGGATGTCGATGGGATCCTCGTGATCAAGACGGTATTTGTTGATACCGACAATAGTCTGACGGCCTGAGTCGATGCGGGCCTGGGTGCGGGCTGCTGCTTCCTCGATGCGGAGCTTGGGCAGCCCGGTCTCGATAGCCTTGGCCATGCCGCCGAGCTTTTCGATTTCCTGAATGTGTTCCCATGCGCGGTGAGCGATCTCGTTGGTGAGGGCTTCCACGTAGTAAGAACCGCCCCAGGGATCGACCTGCTTGGTGACGAGGGTCTCTTCCTGGATGTAAATCTGAGTATTACGCGCGATACGGGCCGAGAAGTCGGTAGGCAGGGCGATGGCTTCGTCGAGGGCGTTGGTGTGAAGACTCTGAGTGTGGCCGAGGGCGGCGCCCATAGCCTCGATACATGTGCGGCCTACGTTGTTGAAGGGGTCCTGCTCGGTGAGCGACCAGCCGGATGTCTGCGAGTGGGTGCGCAGAGCGAGCGACTTGGGATTCTTGGGGTTGAACTGTTTCACGATCTTTGCCCAAAGCATGCGTGCGGCACGCATCTTGGCAACTTCCATGAAGTAGTTCATGCCGATAGCCCAGAAGAACGACAGGCGGGGAGCGAAGGCATCGATGTCCATACCGGCGTTGACGCCTGCGCGGAGGTATTCGAGGCCGTCGGCCAGGGTGTATGCAAGCTCGATGTCGCAGGTGGCACCGGCTTCCTGCATGTGGTAGCCGGAGATCGATATCGAGTTGAATTTAGGCATGTTCTGCGAGGTGTACTCGAAGATGTCGGCGATAATGCGCATCGAGAATTCTGGCGGGTAGATGTACGTGTTGCGCACCATGAATTCCTTGAGGATGTCGTTCTGGATGGTACCGGCCATTTCCTCGAGCTTGGCTCCTTGCTCAAGGCCTGCGTTGATGTAGAAGGCGAGTACGGGGAGCACAGCGCCGTTCATAGTCATCGACACAGACATCTTGTTGAGAGGAATACCGTCGAAGAGAACTTTCATATCCTCGATCGAGCAGATTGATACACCGGCTTTGCCGACGTCGCCCACTACGCGGGGATGATCGGCGTCGTAGCCGCGGTGTGTGGCGAGGTCGAATGCTACCGAGAGGCCTTTCTGACCGGCAGCGAGGTTGCGGCGGTAGAAAGCATTTGACTCGGCAGCGGTCGAGAAACCGGCATACTGGCGGATTGTCCAGGGACGCAGGGGATACATGGCACTGTACGGGCCACGCAGGAAGGGAGGAATACCTGACACATAGTTGAGGTGTTCGAGTCCCTGGAGGTCGTCCTTGGTATATATGGGCTTGACAGGGATAAGCTCAGGGGTGAGCCAGTCCTGCTCGGGGTTGGCAGCTACGGCAGATGGCTGAGCGCCGAACGCGTCTTTTGTGATGTCAATTTTGGTGAAATCGGGTCTCATTGTCTATATTGTGTAGCTGTGAATTATTTATTAAGGAGACGTGCGTTGAAGTCGCGGAGTGTTTCGAGGACATTGCAACGTACATGAACGAAGTCCTTGATTCCGGCGGCCTGGAGCTCTTCGGTGCATGCGGGATTGCCGGCGACGACAAATTCGGCGCGGCCATCGAGATACTTGAAGGCTTCGGGAGCGAGGGTTGCGTATTCGTCATCTGACGAGCACAGAACCACAACATCGGCGCCTTTCTCGAGAGCTGCGTCGACACCCTGTTCTACGGTATCGAAGCCGAGGTTGTCGATGATCTCATAGCCGGCGCAGCCAAAGAAGTTGGTCGAGAACTGAGCGCGGGCGAGACGCATTGCGAGGTTGCCGATGGTGAGCATGAATACCTTGGGGCGCTTGGGAGCAGCCTCGGTAGCGAGACGCAGGGCCTCGAAGTCGGAGGCGGCGCGTTTGCCGCAGAGAGCTTTGTCTGACTTTTCAGCCGAGCAGCCGCAGGTGCAGCCTTCGCCATTGACGATCTTGTCGGCGGCGAATTCGTTGATGTTGGGGTACTGGTTGGTGCCGAGCAGAATTTCCTTGCGGCGGGCTACCTCGGTGTGGCGCTTTACGCACGAAGCATTGACTGCTTCCTGAATCTTGCCTTCGGATGCGAGAGCAAAGAAACCACCGTTCTTCTCGCAGTCAAGGAATAGTTTCCATGCCTCATTGGCAAGTGATACGGTAAGGGTCTCCACGTAATAAGAACCGCCTGCGGGGTCCATAACCTTGTCGAGATGGCTTTCCTCGCGGAGCAGGAACTGCTGGTTGCGGGCGATGCGTTCTGAGAAAGTATCGGGAGTCTTGTAAGGAACGTCGAATGGAGTTGTGGTGATCGAATCAACGCCTGCAAGTGCAGCCGACATCGTCTCGGTCTGTGAGCGCAGCAGGTTTACGTGTGCGTCGTAGATTGTCTGGTTGAAGCGCGATGTCGAGGCGTGTACGAGCATCTTGGCGCAGTCGAGCGATGCGGGCTTGTACTGCTCTACGATCTGTGCCCACAACATGCGTGTGGCACGGAACTTGGAGAGCTCCATGAAGAAGTTGGACGATACGCCCATGTTGAACTTCACACGCGATGCAACTTCGTCGATAGCGAGGCCGGCATCGGTGAGCAGGGTGAGCCAGTCGGCGCCCCATGCGATAGCGTATCCGAGTTCCTGATAGATGAATGCTCCGGAGTCGGAAAGCATGGCCGAGTCAACGGCGAGCACACGGAGGCCGGGAACACCAGCGACTGCGGCAACGAGAGCCTTGGCGGTCTCGACGGCGGCAGCGACATCGACATCCTTGCCGTGACGGAAAGCGGGACGGAGAGGATTGAAATCGACCGAGCCGCGGAATTTAGCCTCGGCACCTTTTTCCTTGATATATTTCACAAGGGCTTCGGTGAGAGCGAGAGCCTTGCCGGGACAGCAGTTGAAGTTGATCTCTACCTTGGTGATGTCGATGCCTTCGAGCAGCGCGGCTACAGTTTCGTATGTGGGTTCCTGCACCTTGAAGCCGAGTGAGGTCACGCCCTTGCCGAGAACTTCGAGCGCAGTCTCGTTGGCTTTCTTGAGGTCACTGTCGAGTATCTCCTGGCGGGTGAGCCATTCGTTGACAGTGCGTGTGCCGCGGATGTAGGGGAACTGGCCGGGGAGGCTGTCGGTAGTTTTAAGATCAGCGGTGTCTTCAGCGCGGTACATTGGCTGCACGTTGAAGCCTTCATTGGTTCGCCAAACCAGTTTCTTGTCGAAATCGGCGCCCTTGAGGTCGGCTACGACTTTGGCGCGCCATTCCTCAGTAGATACCGGAGGAAACTGGTCAAACAATTTTTCGGTCTTTTCTGACATAACTGAAGTAAGTTAGTATAATTGTGAGTATTTATTCATGGCTCAATAGCACATGCTCGGGCATGCACTGTGTTTTGTGTGCAAAGATACATAATTTATTCATATATACCTGCAATAAAAGTGATAAAAATGTTTTTTATGCTGTGGCAAATCGGTTTTTCCAAAAAAATTCCTAAATTTGTAGGATTTTATAAATAATCTAATGAACGAAAAGAATGCAATATCAGATTGGCGACATCCGTGAGTTTGATGTCATAAAGGATTTTGGCGATCGGGAGGATTTTTTCAGGCTCCATATCCCGGGAGCCGGCGAGGCCCGGTTGCCCAAGCTTAAATTTCAGCGCGAAGAGCCGCTGCCCGACAAGGTAAAATGCCGTATAAAGTATATTAATGGCGATATGCCGGTTCTGGGTCATTTCATGCCTCAGTATGTCAACCGGTTTTATAAGGCAGGCGTGCTTCAGAAACGGGATTTTGAATTCACAGTAATAGGTCTTCCCGCGCATGCCGGCGACAAATTTATTCTTGAGGACAAATATGGCATAAGATACAATCTCGATGGTCGGGGCAATATTCTTGCCGAAGGACAGACGGTATTGTGCCATTTCACTAAATTGTCCAATACGCTGTTCAATCTCGAGCTTACAAAGAGCGACATGCGCTTGCCTTTCTTTGCTCCTCATGAGTTTCTTAACGAGATTGGGGTGCGCGGCATCATGAATTCTGTCCTCATAAAGCTTGCCGTGAATACTCTCGTAGATGCGGCGGCCGAGTTCAAATCCAATAATCCGCTGTGGGTGGTTACAGCGCTCAAATCGGCCACCTCGCAGCTATCCGAGCTGTTTGTCGGGTCGGATATCAAGCGCCACAATAGGTTTTTCAGAGAGTTGTTGCGCATAATCCGCACTGGGTGTCTTTATCTTATCGAAAATTCGCGTTTCCTGCGCAATCTTTCCGGTCAGCACCGGCGCAGCATTCAGGCTGTGCTCACTGAGGCGGTCGAGAGCCTTGAGCCATACCGCGACCTGCTCAAACTTGTAGTGGACAGCCGGCAATGTGAATTTGTCGAAAACCTGATGCACAAACTGCGCGAGAGCGGCTATCTCTATCATCCTGCACGCCAGTTCTCGATGCTCATGATGATATTCCGCACACAGCCGGCGCTTGTGCGCGAATATCTCGGCAAGATCTTCGAGACTATTATGGAATGGCGACTTGAGACATGGACCACCGAGCCGTTTCGCAGTGCGTTTGTTGGTCAGTTCGAGTTGTATATACGTCAGGCATGCAGGGAGATCGACCTGCTGCCCCAGGCCGATACCGAGGAGGATACCGACCGTATCGAAAAAATGGTGACTGCCATTGCCCTGCAGATGTTGATTTCGGGCGACTCGACGAGCGACCGTTACCGTCGCAACCGCTCACTGTTCTACCGCTACATATCGCTGTTGCGCCCGGTAAAAGGTCAGGAATTGCTCGACAAGGCCTTCCTCACCCTGATGGGGGTGAACTTTCCGCTCGAATTCAACTACGATACCATCAAGGAGCCAATGATGCTTATGACCAGGGCTACCGTGTGCCCGTCAGAGGATATGTTCCATCTGCAGTCGATACACACATATCGTGAATGCGGCGTCGAGTTTACTGTTTCTGACAGCGGTATCGCCCTGCGGCGCACCGACGAGAACAACGCCGGCCGCATACTGCCCAACGGCATGATGGACTGGTTGTCACCTCAGATTTATCTTGAGGGGGTGCAAAGCCTCAACGGCGGCCAGATAAATAGTTTTGACGCTCACCGCCGTCTGTGGGCGAATATCGAGACCGCTCTGTTTGAGAACCGCGTTCAGGCGGCAGAGGCCGAGGAGTGTCATAAGCCCGAGCCGGGCGATGTCGTAAAGATCGTGATATCCTCCGATGAGACTCCCCGCAGCGACAATCCGCGTTGGGTGGCTCTGATCGATGACGAGCATTTCCTGGCGATGCCGGGTTATATATTCCGCGACGACATTGTGGGCTTCACCTTGCGCTCGAGCGATCTTGACCGTGATCGCGTGACGGCACAGAGCGCATTCATCGGCGAGAACGGGCGTCCTCGCCACTTCATGGCTACGGTAAAGGAAATCGATGCTGAGGGCATGTGTCACTTCTCTTTGCTTGATGATGTGGCCGAGCAATGTTCCAATATCATGAGTTACGACGAAACTTACCGGGCCGTGATCGCCCAGCGTCACGAACATGAATACAGCGGTATAGCCGAGACCGGTTATGGCGTATATCTGCGCCAGCAACCCGGTTCTCCGGGCTTTGCTCCCGGCGACATTGTCACGTTCCGTATCTATGACCGTTCTAACCCCAATCATATTGTAGGCACCATTATCGACGAGCCGTGTGCCGGCGGCAGTCTTGACAAGGTGAGCGCCTTTGCAAATCTGATGAAGGGCATCAGCCTGCTTGTTGAGAATGAGGAGGATGAGGAGCAGATGACTCTTGACGTCGACGAGACCCTTACCCGCGAGGATGTGTCGGAGATCATCGAGCTTATCCGCTTTAAGGCAATTTCATCGTCTACCCTTCTGCTCGCATACGATTACCTGCAGTTCGGCAGGATTCTTGCACTTGCCATCGAGGATGTGCAGCTGGCCGACCGCCTTCAGATCCATGCCGATCTGCTGCGTATGCACCAGTTCTATGCTACCAACCGCCGGGTGGATGCTGATGAGCTCGAACTGTATAGGCCCAAGGTGCAGGGCTATCCCATGCTTGAGGTGGTGTTTCACCGTCTTGAGATAGTGTCGTGGCTTGGTGATTCAGACCGCAATGATGACCTGTGGCAGACGATTAATAAACAGCGAAATCTGCTTGAGAGCAATCTTGCCCGTCTTGTGCTGTCGTACAATATGCTGCCACCGACTGCCGACGGTGATATCGACAAGGACGTGTCGGAAGGTCTTAAATCGAAGATCGCAAAAATGCTCGGTGTGAACTTCGAGGCCCGGCAGCTCAAGTCGTATGGCCGAGAAAACCAGTTTATCGAGTTCAAGTCGAGTATTGTATATCCGGCCCGTAAGTTCAAGCACGACAAGATCAAGGCCGACCCCGAGGCACAGCAGTTTGTGATACTCAGGATTATCGCTTCTTTCCTCAATTCGTCGGGAGGCACACTGTATATCGGTGTGAACGACTCTACCCACTGCGAGGCCGGCCTGTATGAGGATTTTGAATACTACAAGCACCATAGGGCATCGATAGGCACATATCAGTACGATATGCGCAGTGTCGACAACATGTGTGTGTTTTTGGCCAATCTTGTCCGCTTTACCTGGGGTAACATCGTGGCCGGAAATGTGCAGATCGAGCAGGACGATGAAGCAGCCCGCGATGTCATTATAGTCAAGGTGCAACCCCGTACGACGCCCGTGCTTCTCGATGGCAAGATTTATGTCCGCCGATCGGGCAACACAAATATGCTGCTTGATGACGAGCGCGCCGAATTTATCCGTGAACGTCAGGACCTTGAACGGCGCAAGCAGGAAGATCTGCGCGTCCGCGAAGTCGAGGCTCAGGCTGCGGGTACAATGATCCGACCGGCCGGAGATTCTCCCGCCACAGCTGACGTGCCACTTGTAGCTGAAACAACGGATAATGTGCCGCCGGCCGAGCAACACGGAATGTCTACATCTGGTTGGCGTCACAACATATTGCATGAATGGGAAGACGGCTACCTGCCACCCGCAGGTTATCTCTACTTCAGGGATGGGAATGTGTTTGTCCGTACTGTAGAAGATCGCCAGTACGACTATGACAGCGATTGTGAGCTGGCTCTCGCCTTCACCGGCCGCGAAGCCGCGCAAGGCGTGTTGGTGATTGTTTACGACAGCAAGCGTGTGCTCAAGGTGCCTATGTCCGAGATTATGGAAAAGGATCCCGACCGTTCCGTGGGATTCAGTATATCGGGCAAGCCGGTGTTTGCCTCAATCGCGCTTCCTGCTGATGCCCTTATCGCCTATCTTACCGACAATAAGAATTCGCTCTACCGTCGTGTCATCCCGCTCGCCGACATTGAGTCGAAGCATCTGAACTCCACGCCCGATCCGATTACCGAGGCTCCCGGGGTAGGGGGTGTAGCTGCGTGCGAGATTGCCGCAGCCTCGTCGCTCGGAGCTTTCAACGGCTCGTTGGTCAAGGACATGTCTACGCGGCAGATAGGATATACGCTGCGCACGACAGCCGATACCGACAAAGCACAGCAAATAATTAAAGAAGACCGCAAGGCGGCCGCACCTAAAGTATGAGTCCGGAACCTCTATTTTCCATAATCACGATATGCTATAATGCCGCCGGTACCATCGGCCGCACTATGGACAGTGTGGCGTGCCAGACATTCACCGATTATGAGCATATCATAGTCGATGGATCTTCAACCGATGATACAATCCGGATAGTGACATCTGCAGGTCGCCCCGAATTGCGGCGTGTGCAGTCTGAGCCTGACGATGGATTGTACGACGCCATGAACAAGGGCATCGGTCTTGCACGCGGCAAATACCTGATTTTCCTTAATGCCGGCGATAAATTTCACAGGCCTGATACTCTTGAAATCATTGCCCGTGCTATTGTCGGCAATGATATGCCGGGTATAGTCTACGGGCAGACAGATCTTGTCGATGACGAAGGACGCTTCCTGGCCAAGCGCCATCTTACCGCTCCCGACAATCTGTGCCTTAAGGACTTCGCACACGGAATGCTTGTGTGTCATCAGGCATTCGTGGCCCTGAGGCGGATAGCACCGTATTACAATCTTAAATATCGCTTTTCGGCTGATTATGACTGGTGTATACAATGCCTGATGCATTCGCGCAAGAATGTATATACCAGCGAGGTGCTTGTCGATTATCTTGCCGAGGGTGTGACGACAGCCAACCGTCGCAAGTCGCTCGTTGAGCGCTTCCGCATCATGAGCCTGTATTATGGCTTTTGGCCTACGGCGTTCCGTCATCTCGGCTTTATATTACGTTTTATGTCTCATAGGAAAAAATTGAAAAATGCACATATATAATATTACATTTGGTGTGGATCCGGCTGTCGAGAAGGAGTTTCTCGACTGGTTGCGCAGCGAGTTCATAAGTGTATCTACCGAGGACGGCGAGTATTTCAGCCGCCCGGAATTGATGCGTGTGCATGCCGATGCCGCCGACGGCAGCAGTTTCGCTCTGCATCTGCGTGCCGATGATCTTGATGACATCAATAAATGGTATGCCGATCATGGCGCCGGGCTGTTCGATACGATTCAGCGCACTTGGCCGGGCCGGGTAGTGTTTTTCCCGACAACGCTAACCCTCATCTGATGGCTGTCGACGGCAAGGTTCGCGACTATGAGCGCGTGATAATCGGCATTGACCCGGGCACCAATGTGATGGGCTACGGTATTCTTGGCATTAACGGCAAGAAGCCGGCGGTGGTGGCGATGGGAGTAGTGAAACTCAGCAAATTCGAGAGCCACTACCTGCGTCTCAAGCGCATTTACGACCGCGTGCTCGATCTGTGCAGTCAATATCTGCCCGACGAACTTGCAATCGAAGCGCCGTTCTTTGGCAAGAACGTGCAGTCGATGCTCAAACTCGGCCGTGCGCAGGGCGTGGCTATGGCTGCCGCACTCGCCCGCGATATCCCCATTACCGAATATGAGCCGCGCAAGATCAAGATGGCCATAACGGGCAACGGCGCATCGTCCAAGGAGCAGGTGCAGGAAATGCTGCGCCGTATACTTTCGATTCCTCGCGAGAACCTGCTGCCCGAACTTGATGCTACGGATGCTCTCGCGGCAGCTCTTTGCCATTTCTACGAGTCAGGCAAGCCGGCTGTCGCAAAAGCATCGTCATGGAAAGATTTTATTGCCAAACATCCCGAAAAAGTAAAATGAAACAGATAATTCTCTCCCTATTGTCAATGGCCGCCATATCGGCGTCGGCCCAACTTTCAGTGTCCGGAACAGAAGTTGTCGAAATCAAGCCCGAAGTGTCGTCGGGGCTTCAGAAGGTATATGTGTTGCGCGATGCGTCGCAGGGACGGCTTGAATACCGCGCGCAGCAGGGAAATTCGATTACTGTCCAGCGCTTCAGCAGCCTCGGCGGCGGATTTGCCGAGGATGTGCCGGGGCTCAAGGTCGTCAGCGATGGCAGTTCGTTGCTTCATTCATGGCCTGCCGGCAGCGATGACATTGGTTATATCATAACCGACAACGGCCGTCAGACGTGTGTATGGGTGTGCAACTATGCCGCGACGCCATACACCGTCATCGAGTTGTTGCCCGCCGAACACGATTGCGACCGCATCCGCTTCAATCTCGTCGGTTCCGCTCCCGAGATGCATTATTACAGCATCAATGGACGGCGAATAGAGCTCGACCGCGAGATGAAGCTCGAGTATTATACTCTTGTCTACGACCGTGACGAAAAAATATATCGTCAGACACTTGTCAGTCACGATGTCAGTCATGCCGATGGCTATGTTTCGGCGCCGGCTCCGCTGTGCGATACCGAGTTCATCCTGCATCCGGGTCGTTTTGGCTTGCAATGGGGCGGCCGAGATGCTGCGTCTCCGTCGGTGGCTGCGTATGCTGTGCAGGCCGAGACTTCAGCCTTGCAGACCACCCGTGATGCCGACAATGAGCAGAAGGTTGAGGACGAGAGTCTCGGCGGATCGGCGCCTTGCGAGATTACGTTTACAGCCGCTGTCACCGATGCTGCCATCTATCGCCGTTGGGAAATTGCCACGACCCCCGACTTCATAGATACATATCTCACGTATGATCAGCTTGAATTTACCCACACCTTCTCCGATGCCGGCGTGACCTATGTACGCTTTACCGCCAACAATGCCGAGGGCACTTGTGAATATCTCGGCGAGCCGTATCAGATTACTATTGGCGAATCGCGACTTGAGTGCCCCAATGCCTTTACTCCCGGCACATCAGAGGGTGTCAACGATGAATGGAAAGTGTCCTATAAGTCGATCGTATCATTCCATTGCGAGATCTTCAACCGCTGGGGACAGAAATTGTGCACGCTGACCGACCCTTCGCAGGGCTGGGACGGCAAATATGGCGGCAAGGTTGTCGGTCCGGGCGTGTATTTCTATGTCATCAAGGCCCGAGGCGCCGACGGCAAGGACTATAAGCTCTCGGGCGACATCAACGTTATAGGCTCCCGCCGTAACACCTCCCCCGGCACAACTATTCCTGAAGAATAATTTGGTGCCTAAAGTAACTTAATTCAACTAATACAACTTAAAAGTTGTTTTATTGTAAAATTGTTGTTATCTTTGCAATAAATTTTGAAATATGAAGTTTGATAAGATTACTGAAAATGAAAGACTTTGGGCTGTCAGATATGACGAGGCCCTTGATAATGTTCTGGACGTCATGCTCGATAAGTGGAATGACGTAACGTGGCTTCGTTCTTTTTTTAAGCAAAACTTAGATGATCTGACTTCATATTTTAAAATTACGGATGTTAATAAGGCAATATACGACACAATAGAAGATAGTGAACGTCTTCAGTGTCTGATACTGGATATACCCCGGATGCAAATTTGGATATGATATTCCGTCCGCTTGAGAATAGTCGTGCTTCTGAAATGCTTCTTGGGAAGGAAAAAGCACGCCTGCATAATGACGGCGGACATTCATCATGGCTACGTATATATGCCATAAGGATTGACCCCGGTATTTATGTAATCACTGGCGGGGCAATTAAACTGACCCGAACCATGCAGGAAAGGGAACATACTTTGATTGAATTGATTAGAATGGAAAAAGTTCGGAATTATCTGATAGATAATGGTATTTCGGATATGGACTCATTCAAGGATTATCTGCATGAATTATAAAGGAAAGGAGACAAAATGAAGACTAAAGAAGAAATAATATCCGTGCTTCAGAAACACAGTAGCGAAACTCCATCAAGATGGCGAGAAAAGGCTGAATGGAGAATTGCCAATAAGTCATGGCTCAGATATTCGCGGCGGATAGCGATGATGATGCTTGATAAAATGGATGAATTGGGGCTGACCCAAAAGTCTGTGGCAGAAAGAATGGGCTGTTCGCAGCAATATGTCTCACGTGTATTGAAAGGAACGGAAAATCTGTCAATCGAAACGATAACTAAAATCGAGTCGGCATTGGGTATTGAAATTCTTGAGCCAGTGTTTTCATTTCGTTGACATAGAAAGAAAGTTAAATTTTATGGACTCTATTATTATTTTAACGAATTAATTTGGAAATATCTGTAATGTGTTGTAAATTTGCGGCAAACCAATATTTTGTGCCATGATTAAGCAGACGATTAAGAAACAATTCAACCTATTGCTGTCGGCAGTGCTTGCATTGCTCGGCTTCTCGGCATGTGATAGTATCACCGGTGGAGGAGATGAACCTGTTATGTACGGTACTCCGTATGGCGATTATGAAATTTCGGGCCTTGTGACCGACGAGGCTTCGACCCCGCTAAGCAACATGCGTGTCATTGTGTCCTCGGCTGACAGTAAGGGTGTCGGATATCGACATTACGATGCCGATACTGTCTATACTGATGAACAAGGGCATTACATGGTGAAAAATGAGGGCCATTCATTCTCGAATAGACAGGTATATTGTGAAGATCCTGCCGGCGTTTATGAGGCTGACTCCACTGTTGTAAAGCTTGACTATAAGGGTGGAAGCGGCTGGTATCAGGGAGAAGCAGTAGCCACCGCTGACCTCAAACTGAAAAAGAAGGCTGAGCCTTCAGAAGAATGAACCCCGAGAAACTATCGTTAAGGCGGCGCATTGCCCTCGAGGTGATGCGCCGCAAGCACATCGACTTGGTCGAAAGACATCCCCTGCGGACTCTCTTCTGGGAATCGACACAGCGTTGCAATGTGCATTGCCTGCATTGCGGCAGCGACTGCAAGGCATCTACCGAGATTCCTGACATGCCGGCCGAGGATTTCCTGCGCGTCATCGACAGCATAACGCCTCATGTCGACCGGCACAAAGTGCTGGTAATTATATCGGGCGGTGAGCCCCTTGTGCGCTCTGACCTCGAGAAGGTGGGGCTGGAACTGTATAGACGCGAATATCCCTGGGGCATAGTCACCAACGGTCTGGCACTTACCGACGAGCGGTTGCAGCGTCTGCGCCGCGCCGGCATGCGCACCATTTCGGTGAGTCTCGACGGTCCTGAGGACGCCCACAACTGGCTGCGTGGCCACGAACGCAGCTATGAACGTGCTCTGGCTGCTATCCGCAACATCGCCCGATGCCCTGAGCTGGCTTGGGATGTGATAACATGTGTAAATAAACGCAACATCGGACGACTGGAGGAATTTAAGGAGACCCTTATAGCCAACGGGGTGAAAGCGTGGCGCATTTTCACGATATTTCCTATGGGACGTGCCGCCGGTCAGCCGGATCTGAAACTCGACAGCGCCGAGTATCGCTCGCTGATGGAGTTTATCAAGGCCACACGTGCCGAGGGACGCATCAATGTGTCGTATTGCTGCGAGGGCTTCCTGGGTGAATACGAAGGCGAGGTGCGCGACTATTTTTACCACTGCAATGCTGGCATTACGACCGGTTCGGTACTTATCGACGGCTCGATATCGGCCTGTGCCAGTGTCCGGGCCGACTATCATCAGGGCAATATCTATAAGGACGATTTCATGGACGTGTGGAACAACCGGTTCAGGGAATACCGCGACCGCTCGTGGATGCGCAAGGGCGAGTGTGCCGACTGCAAGATGTGGCGCTACTGCGAGGGCAACGGTATGCACTTGCGCGACGGCGAAGGGCGGCTGCTGCGCTGCAATCTGCACGAGCTGTCGGCTAAGAGCCGGTTCGACAATATCTGTTAATCTCCAGGCGGTCACTCGCTGTGCAGATTTGTTCGCGAAGCGAGGGAGCAATGGGGTGCCATTGTGACCGAAGCAAGCGGACAAAGATGCATGACGAGTGGCCGTGTGGCGTAGTAACGTAGTCCGAGTAGATGTCTGCCGGTACTTTGCCCTCTTCTGGAACGGCGCAAGGATATGTTTTATCAGCCGATATTGGCGTTTGTTGAAGTTAATATTCATGATGCCTGCTATTTACGTAATCAAGCTATAACAATCAAGAAAGACATTGTCCGTAGCCTCTGTTTTGAAATTACTACGCCTTCGCATGGCTTGGGCGCTTTTCGGCCTGCTCATCAGTCGCGTACATCAAGTACGCTCCTTCTTCGCAGTCCAAAAATCCCTCCATGCCATGCGACCTGGAGATTAACAGATATTGTCGAACCGGCTCTAAAGATTGAGCAGACGGTGAATCAGCCGGTCGTCGGTGTGGGGTAGGGCGGCCTTGATGCGGCTGTGAAAGCGCAGATACGATTCCTCGGCCGAACGCCCTTGCACATCGCATATATCATCGCCATACAATGCCTCGGGTGTAGTGTAGCGAGCCACGCCCCAGCCGTAGGTGTCGCCGTGGCGGTCGGTCTTATACTCGAAGTCGGCAATCACTACATATCCGGCCATCTGCAGGCGCATGATATGTGTGTCGAAGCCCAGATCGCGTGCGCCCTTTGAGGCACGGCTTTCTATCATACGTTCGATCGGGCTAAGGCCTCGGCGTGTATTTCGTGGCCGGCTGAATCCAGACAGATCTTTGAGTTCGCGCGACAGCAGTGATTCGTGTTCGCGCAGTACATCAAGGATATGAGCCTCGATGGGATTGGCGGTGAGGTCGTATTGGCTGCGGCGCAGGTTGATGAAGTCGGGCAGCAGGTCGATGGCAATGTATCCGGCTTTGCGGTTGAAAAATTTGCCGTAGGCTACCCGCCAGTTGCGCACCAGTGTGCCCTTCCATATCCAGGGCCCGTCGGCAAGATCCCACAGTATCGGTTCGGGTACGATCTCCTCGATTGAGAATCCGGTGATTCTGTTGCGGAAATA
This sequence comes from Muribaculaceae bacterium, assembly GCA_017624155.1. GTDB lineage: Bacteria > Bacteroidota > Bacteroidia > Bacteroidales > Muribaculaceae > CAG-873. The sequence continues at coordinate 55,526 of JAGANS010000001.1, forward strand.
AGGCAGCACGCCGATATGCAATACCAGTTCTTCAAGTGCCTGTGATGTCGTTATGGGATTCATGTTGCAAAGTTACATCAAATTATCGAACAAGAGGCCGCAGCACGGTGTTTTTATAATGTAAGAATAATGATTCCGTCACTTAAAAACATACCGCATTATGAATCGCCTTGCATCACGCTGTATTTCCACAAGCCCGCTGACTATCTGCCTGACCGGTATACGTATACTGTCGCTGATTATGACTTTTGTAACCGGTCTGTGGTGCGAGCGCGCCACGGCTACCGGCGATCTCGCTTTGGCCGATGTGTTATCGACGGTTCATGCTGTGAGCGGTCTGCTCTTCGCAGCACTCGTGGTTTATCACGTATGGACGCGCCGCCGTTGGTTTGCCGACATGATGAGTGAACCCGGCAGCTGGCGTCAGCAGGCTTCGCACCATGTTATACCGCTGTGTGGCGCATTGTTTCTCAGCTCGGCTGTGAGCGGCGTTGCCATTATGCTGGGCTGCGCTACGGCTGTGGCGTTTCACATCGGTTCCGGCCTGATGCTGTGCCTTGTCGCCATTGTACATGTGGTGCTTACAATAGGGCGGCGGTTTCGCAGTGTGAAAGAAAATTTGTAACTTCGCGTCATGCAAAGCGATGCGGACAAATACGAAATAGAGTCGCATCCCTGGGAGCCCTGGCTGCCTCGGGATGCCAAAGTGTTGTTTATGGGAACCTTTCCGCCCGGCAGTCACCGCTGGTCGATGGACTTCTATTATCCCAATCCAACCAACGACTTCTGGCGCATCATGGGCCTGCTGTTTCTTGGCGATGCCCAGACTCTTTACATCCCTGAGGAGAAGCGATTTGACCTCGGGCTAATCAAGGATCTCACCCTCCGCCACGGCATAGCCATGAGCGACACTGTGAAGAAGGCGCGCCGGCTCCGGGGCAATGCCTCGGACAAGTTTCTCGAGGTAATCGAGGGCAATGATCCGGCCGACCTGCTTGCCGCCATTCCTTTATGTACCGATGTCGCTACTACCGGCGAGAAGGCTGCGTCTGTAATAGCCGCCATTACCGGGACGGAGGCACCGGCTATGGGCCACTATGTTGTGTGGACGATGCCGGGCGGTCGCTGTGTGCGCATTTGGCGGCTGCCATCCACATCGAGGGCATATCCGCTCAGGCTTGAGGCGAAGGCAGGCTACTACCGCAAGATGCTCGAGATTGCCGGGCTGTTGTAATTTGTACGTTTAATAGTGTGATTAACAAATTTTAACTACACGTATATTCCTCGTCTCGTTAATTATATATAATTTTGCGACGATAAAGCCACTTATAGAATAAGTGCGCAATATCAGACTGTATAACAACATTATCCGTGAATCATTGAAAAAACTAATTAATACTTGAGCCAAAAGTAAAAGTTTATAGAACCCTCCTGACTACAACAATTTCCTTCTGCAGCCCAGTTATTTCCGCTGTCACTTATTTTGGGAATGTAATTTCAAATATTCCGTATCCATGTTGATGCTGCCTCCGGCAGTTGTGGTGATGTCTGCGCTTGCTGCGGATGGAAGGAGTTGATGGATTATATTTATTATGGATTTTAACGTCTTACGCAAATTTATCATCCTTACGGCGGTGGCCATTCTGATGCCGCTATGTGCCGTGGCTCAGCGTTTGGCTCTGAAAACCAACGTAATCGGTGATGCCGCGCTCAGTCCTAATGTGGCTGTCGAGGTGGGCCTCGCTCCCAAATGGACCCTTGATGTGTCGGGACAGTTCAATGCCTGGACAGTCGGCAATGAGCACAAGTGGAAACACTGGGTGGTACAGCCCGAGGCACGTTACTGGCTCTGCGAGCGCTTTGTCGGTCACTTCTTCGGCATCCATGCCCTCGGTGGCCAGTACAATGTGGGGCGTATCGGCATCAAGTCGCTCGATTTTCTTGGTACTGACTTTTCGCAGCTCGCCGACCGCCGTTATCAGGGTTGGGGCGCAGGCGCCGGCATTGCCTACGGTTATGCCTGGCCGGTCAACAAGCACTGGAATCTCGAGGCTGAGTTTGGATTCGGATGGGTATACACCCGTTCCGACATCTATCCCTGCGCCGAGTGCGGCACCAAAATCCGGGAGGGCAAGGTGCACAATTATGTCGGCCCCACCAAGGTCGCTTTCAATGTAGTGTATGTCTTTTAATGCTTCCACCGACGATGAACAATAAAACAATACTCGCCATACTTGCCGCCGCAGCCCTTATCCCGGCTGTGTCGGCCCAGAATGTGAAGCATCTGTGCGTCAGTGGCCTCGAGACCGGTCGCGACGGTTCGCGTTTCTTTGTCAACATGAACGTCAACCCCGCGAAGCTCGATCAGCGTACCAACAGCCGTGTGGAGCTTTATCCCGTGATATACAGCGCCGACAGCACACACCGTGTGGCTCTGCCGTCGCTCACTGTCGCAGGCCGCAACATGTTTTATTCAACACTGCGCAATGTCGACACCGGGCAGCCCACCACGCTCTACCGCGCCGGACGCGGCAAGGTGGTAAACTACAGCCACAGCGTGCCGTATGAGGACTGGATGGAAGTTTGCACCGTGGGTATTGAAGCCCGCAATACCGGTTGCTGCAACGAGCCTAAGGGCGACGAACTTGTGCCGGTTGCCGCTGTGGATCTGCGTCCGCGCCGCTTCCAGCCTCACTTTGCCTACGTGGCTCCGCTCGACACCGCCACCAAGCGCTTTAACCTCTCCGGCCGCGCCAATGTGCGTTTTATCGTCAACAAGACGAATATCGACTGGAAATACGCCAACAACTATGTAGAGCTCGACTCGATACTGCGCACCGTCAATGCCGTCAAGGACAATCCCGACGCAAATGTCGACTCGATATTCCTGAAAGGTTTCGCCTCGCCCGAAGGTCCGTATGACAACAACGTCCGTCTGGCTCAGGGCCGCACCGAGGTCATCAAGGAATATGTGCGCAAGAATTCGACCTTCTCCGCATCGGTTTATCACACCGCGTCGGTGCCCGAGGACTGGGACGGTCTGCGCCGCTGGGTAGAGAGCTCGTCGCTCGATGACAAGGAGGCCATGCTCGCCTTTATCGACGACAAGTCGATCCCCGCACCGGTGCGCAACGATGAGTTCCGCCGCCGTTTTCCCAAGGACTATCCGTTTATCCTTGATAACGTATATCCACCTCTGCGTCACACCGAGTATCGCATCACATACACCGTGCGCAAGTATCTGAATGTCGACGAGATCCGCGAGGTGATGCGTACCCGTCCCTACAACCTGAGTCAGAACGAGCTTTTCCTGCTCGCCAACAGCTACAAGGCCGGTTCGCCCGAGTATGACGAGGTATTTGAAGTGGCCGTGCGTCTGTTCCCCGAGAACACTACCGCCAACCTCAATGCCGCCAACACAGCCATGCACCGTGGCGACTATGATGCCGCCCGCCGCTACCTCGACCGTGCCGGCGATACTCCCGCGGCAATCTATGGTCGCGGGGTACTGCTCGCTCTCGAGGGTAAATACAGCGAGGCTTTGCCGCTGCTGCGTGAGGCTCAGACACTCGGCGTTGCCGAGGCCGCCGATGCGGTTGCCCAGGTCGAGATGTGCGAGGCCGGCCCCAACGGTATCACATATTATAATGCAGACTAATTCAAAATAACAACATAATATAAACTAAATCCTTATTTAATGAAATCACTTAACCTTCTTCTCGCCGGAGCACTTACACTGGGTCTGTGGTCCTGCTCCAGCGACGAGCCTGCTCCCAACAAGGGCGATGACACCAAGGGTGATGTTTTCGCAACGCTGACCCTTCAGCTCCCGAACGGGCGTTCGGTGACCGACACAACCGATGACAATGGCGATTATCCCGCTCATTCCGATAACGGTAATGAAGTCGGTAAAGACTACGAGAACAATGTTAACGCGATCTATGTAGTACTTGCAAAGCGCGACGCATCTACCGGCGCGTTCACATACGCTGCAAAATCGTATTCAAGCTCTGTTATGAATCAGGCCGCTTCCAAGGCTACATTCACTATCCAGTTCCAGTCTCAGGAACTTGAGGATGTCGCTAAAGGAGATGCTGCTGAGAGAGAAGTATATGTATTTACATATTGCAATCCCACAGTAGGTTTGAAAACTTATCTTGACAACCTGACATCCGGCGACTTCGTTGATGAAACTTATACTCTCTCTGACGGTGATAACCTGCCCTTCGCCTTGAAGAACCAGTTCCTTATGACCAACGCTCTGCTCCATAAAGTCACCATCGATGAGTACAAAAACCTTATCAAGAACAACAATACCGTTGCTACAGCATTCCCCCTCGGAACTGTAAAGGTTGAGCGCGTTGCCAGCCGTTTCGACTTTGAGGAAAAGCCCGAGGCAAATGGCCTTCCCAAGAATGCATACACTATCGACGACAATGCCAGCGGTCTGCCCGTGGGTTATGTCGAGTTCACCGGCATGTCACTGTTCAATGAGGCCAAGGAATTCTACTTCCTCCCTCGCATGGCTGCTGCTGATGAGGACTGGACAACGACCACCGACATCTGCGGATACGAGCTCGTTGATAAATATGTCGTGTCGCCCAACTACTCGCTCAAGAACCAGTTTGGCGCAGGTACACTCGATTACGACGGTATCAAGGGCAACTACTTCTTTAACATCGGTGCCAAGCCTCAGGATTATACCTACACATGGGTAACAACCGAGGACGACAACGACGACTGGACCGGTGCTTCTGGCACAAGCTACAAGATTTGGCGTTATGCCTCTGAGAATACTCTTCCTCTTGCCGCTCAGAAATACGGTGTTACAACCGGTGTTCTGTTCCGCGCCGAGATGAAGTCTCTTCCCTCCAACCTTTGGGGCACTGTTGAAGCCGGTGGCGTAAATCCCGCCGAGACTTTTGCCGCCGCTATCAATTCGCATGAGACTATTTATGCTTATACTCAGGTTGAAGAGGCCCAGGGTAACACAACACAGAAGCCCGTGCAGGTAACCACCATGCTCGGTACCGCTAAGCAGGTTTGGCAGTATGCTTATACTCACAAGCAGTCGGACATCCGCACTAAATTTGTTGCCGGTGTAGCTGCAGGTGTGTTCAAGGTTACCATCAACGGAGAGAATAAAACCACCGAAGATGAAATCTTCCCCGCTCTCGTTGCCGGTACAGACTTTGATACAATGGATAAGCTCCTTGCCGCCGTTAAAGTAACAATGCCCACGGGTAACCTTACCAACACCGATGGCGCATATATTCCCTCGACAAACTACAATTTCGTAGCTTATACCCCCGAGAAGACAACTGTTGATGGCGTTGATACCTATCACTACTACAACTACTATTATTACTTCAACCGTCACAACGACAACGACGATGACCAGGAAGACGGCATCATGGAGTTTGCTACCGTCCGTAACAACATCTACAAGCTCAAACTGAGCAAGGTAACCGGTTTCGGTCAGCCTGGTGATGTTACAGTAGATCCCGGCCATGAGGATGAGACTCCCGAGGTATACTTCCAGGTATCTGCTCTCGTTCTTGACTGGGTTGTTCGCGTGAACGATATCGAATTATAATCGTCCCTTAACCACTCTCCCATAGCCGCGGCGGATTGCCGCCGCGGCTCCCTACAGGGCCGGGCGGCCTAATACCCTCCCGGCTCACTAAAAAACAAATTCAATTCTCCTTGCGATGTTTAAAAGCATTCTTGCAAATATTTTCAATAAGGCTTTGGCTATAATCGCTGTCGGCGCTGCTGTGTCGATTACTACTTCGTGCGAGAGCATTTACGACGACCTGGATCCGTGTCCGCAGGGCGTACGACTCCGTTTTGTCTACGACTATAATATGGAGTTTGCTAATGCTTTCCCATCGCAGGTCGATTGTCTCACTGTGCTGTTCTACGACGAGAACGGCCGCTATGTGACTACCCGCACCAACACCACCGACGAGCTTCACGACGAGAATTACCGTATGACTGTCGACCTTGTCCCCGGTACATATACAATCGTGTCCTATGGCGGCATGGCTTGCGAGGACGCTTCGTTCCACTACGTTACCGACCCCGCCACGACCGCTCTGCGCGACATCCGCGTGGCTCTCAATGACGACTGCCTCACATCGCCCGTCGGTACCAATCTGCATCCGCTGTTCTACGGCAAGATTAATGTCGAGATCGAGTCGACCGACATGACTTACCGCGAGTATACCGTGAAGATGATGAAGGATACCAACAATCTGCGTGTCATCTTGCAGCAGATCGACGGCGATCCGCTCGATAACGCTGACTTTGACTGGATGGTTACCGACAATAATACTCTCTTTGCCTGGAACAATGACATTATCCCGCAGACACCGGTCGAGTATCTGCCATGGGCCCGCGGCAACGCATCGCCCGGCGATCTGCCCGACGGTACTCCCGCATCGGTATGCTGGGCCGAGATGTCGTTCTCACGCCTCGTCACCGGCAATGAGCCACACCTCGTCATCACCCGTCGCAGCGACGGCTACCGAGTGATTGACATTCCGCTAATAAACTACCTCAACCTCATGAAGTCCGAAGCTTACCAGTCGATGCCCCTTCAGGAGTTTCTCGACCGCGAAAGCCGCTGGGACATGATATTTTTCCTTGACCGTAACCACGCATGGCTTGAGACTCAGATTATCGTCAACGACTGGGTGGTACGAATCAATGATATAGAACAATAACTGATAAATGGGATTCCTGAAGCAAATTAACAATATGCTGCTTGCCCTGGCGGGCATGGCTTTGATATCGGTGGCCACCGGCTGTTCCGATACCGATGAGCCTGTGCCTGTGCCCGATGGCGACGGCCCCATTGTGACCTTGCGCCTGTCGGTGGGTATCAACTCGCCGCAACAGCTTCAGGACTCACGTGCGACCGGCGAGTATCCTGCCGGGTATCCCTACGACTTCGAGCCTGCGGCCACAGTATACGAGGGCATCAACACCTTGCGTGTGATAGTGGTGCGTCCCGACA
>JAGANS010000072.1 GCA_017624155.1 Muribaculaceae bacterium
AAGGCTAAAAAAGCATGACAAACCAAATGAGGTAAAATAACATTGACCCCCGCCGCCAGGACTTTTAGAGGGTCAATCTTATTTTGCCCGAGGGGTCAATTCCCGCGTGCCCGAGGGGGTCAATCTCGCGCGCCTTTTCCAGTAGCCTTGGATTGATTCTTTTCTCATTTGGTTTATTAGGTTTGCAGGTGCGTTGTGAAACGCGCCTGTTTTCTTTTCCACAAAACAAAAAAGAAACGCCCAAAATTGAGCGTTTCCATTGATTTTGCCCCACTTTTTGCCCCACCCGTTTGTAAGTGGTTGATAATCAGTAAGGGTTGTGGAGCTGGGGGGATTTGAACCCCCGTCCAAACGTGGAACTAATGAGCTTTCTACGTGCGTATTCTTTGATTGGTTTTCGTGCCGTGGCAGGCCAAAGACAGCCAACCGCGACCTTATCCTCTAAATTTTAGGCTCTGGCACCGAGGCTTGCCTGAGCCTATTTCCGATTGTCTTACACCACCGGGTCGGCATGTCTCGGAAAGGGGATTGCCGGGTGATGTCCCGTCTCTGCGACTGTCGCGGAGATTAAGCTGATCTACTGTACTTCAATCAAGCAGCGAGAGCGAGGTTATTTTCGCCAATTAAATTTTTGATGCCGGGATTAAAGAGGACGAACATCTTGCCTCTGCACGCTTACACACCACTTCTACACGCTGTCAAAACCAGTCAACCCCGTATTTTGTGCTGTTTAGCTTACAAAATTAGGAATTAATATTAGAGTAGCCAAATAATTAATAATATTTAACAGTAAATCGTACCCTGCATGTGTAGGATACGATTTACTGTAGTTTTAGCGAAATTAAGCAGGCACCTGAGGTGTCTCGATGGGCTTGGCTTCCCAACCGAGAGCGCTGGCGCCGAGTACAGCAGCATCGGCTTCCTTGAGTTCGGAGAGCATAACCTTGGTCTTACCTTTGAAGCACTGAAGTGTGTTCTTTTCAAGGGCGGCGCGGAGGGGCTTGAGGAGAAGTTCGCCTGACTTGGAAAGGCCACCGAACAGGATGAATGCTGCAGGCGATGAGAATACAATCATATCGGCCATTGCTTCGCCAAGAATGGTACCGGTGTAGTCAAAGATGTCCTTGGCCATCTGGTCGCCGCTGATCGCTGCGTCGTATACGTCCTTGGATGTGATCTGCTCGACAGGGATATTGCGGAGCAGTGAAGGTTCATTGGCACGGATTTCAAGGAATTCACGGGCAGTACGTGCAACACCGGTAGCGGAGCAATATGCCTCAAGGCAACCGGTGCGACCGCAGCCGCAGAGGCGTCCGTTGTTGCGCTTTACGATTACGTGGCCGAGTTCACCGGCGAGGCCGTCGTGTCCGTATACCATCTGACCGTTAATCACGATGCCAGAGCCGACACCTGTGCCGAGGGTTATCATGATGAAGTCTTTGATGCCACGGGCTGCGCCGTACGTCATCTCGCCTATTGCAGCGGCGTTGGCGTCGTTGGTGATTGCCACAGGGATACCGAATTTTTCGCTCACCATTTTGGCCAGAGGTATAGGCGTGGGCCAGGGGAGGTTGACGCCGTCCTCGATCATACCGGTGAAGTAATTGGAGTTGGGCGCACCGATGCCGATGCCGTGAACTTTATCGACTGCATCGTTTGCCTCGATGAGGCGGGTAGCACCGGCATAGAGTTCATCAAGGTAATCCTCTATGCGATTATGCTTGGCTGTTTTGATAGAATCACTTGCAATGACGACGCCACGTGCGTCGACGAGGCCGAACACGGTGTTTGTGCCACCGATATCGATACCGAGAACGTAAGGTTTCATAGTATTCAGGTTATATAGGGATGATTTCTGATGTCATTAGAAAAGGTAGGCGAGGCGGATGGTCCATTGCCGGCTGCGTGCCGAGAAGTCGTCAAGCAGCTTGGTCTTAAGGGCGTATGTCATGCCCCATGTATAAGAGCCAGATACCTGCCAGCGGCGGAACAGTTCGGCACCGACGCCGGCTGTGAGGCCAAGGTCTCCGCCCGAGCATTTGAATGCCGAGCAGTTGGAATGGCCGACCTGAAGAGTAAAGTCCGGGCCGCCGTAAACGAAGGGCGCAATTTTTTCCTCAAATCCATTGAGACGTGTATATTTAAACCGCAGATGCACGGGTATCTGCAACGAGTGCAGATATACATGTTCATCGCCATATCCGAGGGAACTCCACACCAGCTTTTCGCCAAGGTCGACACGCGCTCCCTGCTGGGCATACAGCAGGCCGATATCTATGCCGAATCCTATGCCCGGGAACATGAGCTCGCCCATGACGCCGGCTGTAAAACCGGGCTGCTGCCCGATAGTAACGAGGTCCTGTTTGAACTTTAGAGTATTGATATTCGCACCGACTACCGGCCCGTATCTGAACTGTGCATTTGCCGCCTCGGGCGCGGCTATCATTATAATCGCTATTATTACTGCAGCTAATATTTTTTTCATGTCGTAGGGTGTTGTACCTGAATATATCGGCAAAGTTACACGATTTTTTGGAAAAAGCGGTACTCGGTATGTCATTATTGTGTTAAAAAGCGTGAACACATCAGGCATGAAGCCTATGTACGCCTTGCTCTGACAGAATTAAGCACTGTATAGCGCACCTTGTATCCGAGGCTTATCACAACCATCGACACTATAGGCGTGAGATAGTTGAAAATGCAATATGGCAGGTATTCGAGCGTGGGAACACCGAGCACAGTCGACTGTGTGACACCACAAGAGCTCCACGGTATCAATGGTGAGGTCACCGATACCGAATCCTCGAGAGTGCGGCTAAGCAACCTCGGCTCGAGGCAAATGCGCCGGTACACCGGCCGGTACATGTTGCCGTTGACTATTATCGACAAGTATTGGTCGGCAGTGCACGAGTTCAGGGTAAGCCCGGTAGCGATTGTCGCGCCGACGGCTGCAGGTGCACGGTTGATATGCCGTGTCAGGGCATGTGTGAGTGAGGCCAGCATCCCTGTGCCGATCATCACCCATCCGAAAACAAGCGCGCTTAGGACGAGAAAGACTACCGGCAATATACCGGCGATACCACCCGTCGCCATAAATTCATCGACAGCAGACGAGCCGGTATAAGGTGCAAAGCCACTGAATACATCGCCGAGCATTTCCATGAGTCCTATGCCAAGATGCGGCTGGAGCACGAAAGCACACGCCATCCCGAGCAGAGCACTGGCACCAAGGGTGATTAGCGTAGGCACACGCATGGCTATCATCAGCAACGTGATGACCGGTACGACAAGAGTCCATGGAGTGATGTTGAAATACTGACGCAGGCCTGTAAGCATGTCGACCGAGCGGTCGAGCGGCGGCAGGTCTACCGTCAGACCTTTAATCGAGAATACCACAAGTGCAATAGCCATCGCAGGCAGAGTGGTGATTGTCATGTATCGTATATGGGCGAATAGGTCAACACCGCATGTGGAGGAGGCAATAACGGTGGTATCACTCAGCGGCGATACCTTGTCGCCGAAATATGCGCCCGATATAATCGCCCCGGCAGTCCACCCGGGATGATAGCCCAGGGCAGAGCCTATACCGATGAATGCCACGCCTATAGTAGCGATAGTAGACCATGAGCTGCCGGTGAGCACCGAAACCATGGCGCACACAAGGCAGGTGGTAGCCAGAAACCATGTCGGGCTGAGCATTCGCAGCCCATAATCGACGAGAGTCGGCACCACGCCCGAGATCATCCACGTGGTAGCAAGCGCAGCAATGAATATGAGCATCGGCACCGCAGGCAGAATCTGCGATGCACTGCGGCGCAATCCCACAGCCATCCCTCGTCGGCTCAGCGAACCTGTGCATCGGGCTACTGCCGCAGCGACAAACGCCGTGCAGAGGAGGATATATGGAGAACGGTCGACCACCTCAAGCGGACCTTTCCATATAATAATTGTGATAAAGCTGATAAACAACAGCGCCACCGGAATAGCGGACATCTGCCATGACGGCTCCTTGGGCGACAATGGCAACCAATCTGAAAACTTTTTCAATGCAATCTTTCTAAACCTTAATGCTTATCTTAAAACGATGCAAATGTACGAAAAATCACATATAAATTGAAAGTATTTCGATTATATTTAAAAATTTTAAACACGAGTTTAAGCAATTATACTTAATTTTGCAGCATGATAACAGAAATCGAGTCTTTAGACACGCCCGAGATACAGGTATACTCAGCCCTCACCGAGGCACAACTGCGCAACCGCATTGCCCCGGCCGACGGCATATTTATTGCCGAGAGCCCCAAGGTGATCCGCGTCGCTCTCGATGCCGGCTATCAGCCGCTGAGCATGCTGTGCGAACGTCGCCACATCACAGGTGATGCCGCCGACATCATAGCGCGCTGTCCCGGTCTTGCGGTATACACCGGCAGTCGCGAACTGCTGCAGAGCCTGACCGGCTACACGCTCACCCGCGGTGTGCTGTGCGCCATGCGTCGCCCCGTGTTGCCGGCAGTGGCCGATATTGTGAACGGGGCCAGGCGCGTGGCCGTCATCGACGGCGTCACAGACACTACAAACATCGGAGCAATATTCCGCTCGGCAGCCGCACTCGGCATTGATGCCGTACTGCTCACAGCAACTTCCTGCGATCCTCTGAACCGACGGTCGGTGCGGGTATCCATGGGTTCGGTATTTTTGGTGCCATGGACATGGCTCGATGCGCCGGTAGATAGTCTTAAAGCCTATGGACTGAAGACAGCTGCCATGGCCCTGAGTGACGACTCGGTGCCGCTCGACTCCCCCACCCTGTGCGCCGAACCACGACTGGCCATAATACTCGGCACCGAAGGCGACGGACTGGCGCAGCACGTCATAGATGGCGCGGACTACACCGTACGCATCCCCATGGCTCACAATGTCGACTCGCTCAACGTAGCCGCAGCCTCGGCTGTCGCCTTCTGGCAACTGCGTGTTAACTGAATTTAAATGCCTCGCGCTTTTGAGGCCGATTGATTCAAATAGTGTTAATTTTAAAGCTTATTAACCGCCTTTGATATAATAATATCGCCCGGGCGCCGTAATTTTGTGCAGAAGTAAGAAAATATCCTCTATAAAAGACATTATGCACAAGACACAGTACATTCTCCTCTCTCTGGTGCTTGGCGGTACATTTGCCGTACAGGCACAAACATCGGCACCCTACTCTCCGCAACCTATCTCGCAGCACGAATTCATCAATGCTGCAGAATCGACTGTCAACGGTGTGGTGTCGGTAAAGAGCTATGCCACTCCTCGCGCTCAGAATTACGGTTACGGCAACGGTGGCTTTGATCCTTTCGACGACCCGATGTTCCGCTTCTTCTTCGGTGAGCCACAACGCACACCCAGGCAGGAACAGCAGCAGTCCGAGCCCGTACAGATGGGCCTCGGATCCGGTGTAATAATCTCGACCGACGGCTATATCGTCACCAACAACCACGTAATCGACGGTGCCGAGCGACTTGAGATCACCCTAAACGACAACCGCAACTATACTGCTACCGTCATCGGTAACGATCCCGTCACCGACCTTGCGCTTATCAAGATCGACGCTCCCGACCTCCATGTAATACCGATGGGCGACAGTGAGGATCTGCGCGTGGGTGAGTGGGTACTCGCCGTGGGCAATCCGTTCGGCTTCACATCAACAGTCACTTCGGGCATCGTCAGCGCCAAGGCACGCAACATCTCCACAGCCACACAAAGCAGGCCAAGCGGAGGTATCGAAGCCTATATACAGACCGACGCAGCCGTAAACCGCGGCAACTCGGGTGGCGCACTCGTGAACCTGCGCGGCGAACTTGTCGGAATCAACACCGCCATATATTCACAGACCGGAACATACGCCGGCTGTTCATTTGCCATACCGACATCCATAGTTCAGAAAGTTGTCGCCGACCTTAAAGAATTCGGTACAGTACAGCGTGCATTCCTCGGCATATCATTCCTGGAACTCAGTCCTGAACTCGTAGCAAAGGAAAACATCAAAGGAGCTGTACGCGGCATCTACGTAGCCGAAGTCCAAGACCGTACTGCAGCACGCGAGGCCGGTATACAGACCGGCGATGTCATAACAGATATCAATGGCATATCCGTCACCGGCACCGCACGCCTTCAGGAAATAATGGCGCGCCTCAGCCCCGGCGATCGCATCACCATCACTTATGTGCGCGACGGCAAGAAAGCCACCACCGAAGCCACACTGCGCAACCGCGACGGCAAGACTTCACTGACCGTGCCCGAAACTACTGCCGGAATCCTCGGAGCGACTTTCGAGACAGCCTCCGAAGAACTGCTCAATAAACTCGAACTCTCACGCGGCGTGCAGGTGACTATCACCGGTAAAGGCCGATTCAGCGAGGCCGGCATATCCAGCGGCTTTGTAATCACTTCGATCAACGGACAGAAAGTGAGCGAAGGCAGCGACATCGAGAAGATGTTCGAGGCCATCCGCGCACAGGGAGCCGGAGCCGACAAGGTAATGTTCATTTCAGGCTACTACCCCACAGGCAAGCAAGCCTACTACGCCGTCGACCTGCAATAGTCTGCTAAAGAGCAGTCTCTAAAACAATACTACAATACCCCGGCAGGAATGAGTCACACATCCTGCCGGGGTATTGTAGTATTGTGCGTCTGAATCACCCGAGGATATCGGCTATGCGGACGAGGGTGTCAACAAAATAGTCCGCCTCCTCGAACGTGTTATATGCAGCAAACGAAGCGCGCACTGTTCCCTCGATGCCGAGTACATGCATCAGTGGCTGAGCACAATGGTGACCGGTGCGCACGGCTATACCCATCTTGTCGAGCAGCATACCGGTGTCGTAGTGATGTGCGCTGCCAAGCAAAAATGATATCACGGAGCATTTGCCCGGCGCGGTGCCGAAGATACGTATGCCGGGGATGTCCAGCATACGGCGTGTGGTATATTCGAGCAGCTCGTGCTCGTGAGCGGCAATGTCGGCAACGCCGGTGTCGTGCATGAACGCGACTGCCTGACTGAAAGCGGCAGCGTCGACATAATCAGGCGTTCCGGCCTCGAATTTGTAGGGCAAATCGGCCCATGTGGTATGCTCAAAGGTCACGTGACCTATCATCTCGCCACCACCCTGATACGGAGGCATACGGTCGAGCAGTTCTCGCCGTCCGTACAAAACACCGATGCCTGTGGGTCCGTACATTTTGTGCGAGGAAAATACATAGAAATCGCAGTCGAGTGCCTGAACGTCGACCGCTAAATGAGAAACCGCCTGAGCTCCGTCGACACATATCACACAACCGTGGCTATGCGCAATAGCCGCCATCTCGGCCACAGGATTTACCGTGCCGAGGACATTTGAAACATGGCATACGGATACAAGGCGTGTACGGGGAGTGAAAAGCCGCCGATATTCATCCATATCAAGCGAACCGTCCGGATGCATCGGCACGACCTTTATGACTATACCCCGGCGACTGCGCAACAGTTGCCAGGGCACAATGTTGGAATGATGCTCCATCACGGTGAGTATCACCTCGTCGCCCTCGTTGAGCAACTCGCCATAGCTTGCCGCCACAAGGTTGATGGCCTCGGTGGTGCCGCGGGTGAATATCACGGCGTCGACCGACGGCGCGTTGATAAATCCTCGTGCAGCCTCGCGCGCAGCCTCCATGGCATCGGTGGCCTCCTGCGACAGGCAGTGTACGCCGCGGTGCACATTGGCCTTATGGCTATAATATGCATTATCGACTGCCTCGACTACCCTGCGGGGAGTCTGCGATGTGGCGGCATTGTCAAGATAAATCAGCTTGCGGCCATATACCTTACGTTCGAGTATCGGAAACTGGCTGCGCAGCGTCTGTATATCGTACATGGCAATATTTACTTAATGGAACATGTTGAACAACCTGTGCCGCAGCCACGCAGCCGCTTGTCCACGAGATGGCGGAGCCTGTCGCGCAGCGGCTCGAGCGATATGGCATCAAGCACGTCGGTCATAAAAGCGTTGATCAGCATCATGCGGGCTTCCTCAACCGGAATGCCACGCGAACGCATATAAAAGAGGGCATCATCGTCGAGCTGGCCGGTGGCTGCGCCATGCGAGGCTTTCACCTCGTCGCAGTTGATTATGAGCTGCGGCATGGTATGCATACGGGCCTCGGCCGAGGCGAGCAGATTCCGGTTCACCTGATGGGCCTCGGTAAATTCGGCGCCCGGCTCTACGGTGACCATTCCCTCGAACGCCCCCTGAGCCGAATCGAACAATGCGTATTTGAATAGCTGATCGCTTGTGCAGCGAGAATGGCTATGGCTGATATATGTGGCATTGTCTATTATCTGCGAACCGCCGCCGATAACAAGACCGCCCAGGCGTGTCGCACACCGCTCGTCAAGATAGCGGGGATAAAATTCATTGCGCGTCATGCCGCCGTTGAGATATATCGAGCATACATTGAGGCGAGACCCCTCGGCCTGTGTGGCTGCGAATACCGAGGCACGACGTGAACGAGCCGTGGACTCCTCAAGATCGTAGAAATCAAGTGTGGCATCACGGCCTACGACAGCCTCGACTACCCGACAACTGAGGTAATCCACTGTATGCACCCGCGGATGGTCGCACATCAGCACTGTTGCATGTGCGCCATCCTCCACATGTATAAGCACCCGGCGCGCCGCCATCAGAGGCATTGACGCATTGAACAGCGACAATACCTGCACGGGCCGTTCAAAACGCACACCGCGGCGCACACGGATGAACACACCATCCTGCACAAACATGGTATTGAGAGCCACCACAGGATTATCTATATCGGCAATCTGTTCGGCAAAAAGCTCCGGATAAAGCTGCGCAGCTTCGGCAAGCGACATCATCTCGACGCCCTCGGGAAGTCTGGCTGCGAGATCACCAACAGGCGTGAAGGCGTCGTTGACAACCATTGCGGTGCAAGCTCCGACATTGGGCACATCACAGCCAAACTCGGCCGGCATCGCAGCTTTGAAATCCACACGCGCTATATTTATGCCATAATCGGGTGCGAACATATCGTTGAGCGATATTTTCTCAAAACCCTCATCACCGCGTTCGGGCAGCCGCCCTATATGCCGCAAAGCCGCTGCCGCCGCATCACGACGCACGTTGATGGCATGCGGCGCGTGGCTGTCGATGACATCACGGCTTGTGTCGAAAAGTTCAAGATATTGAGTCAGAGCGTTATCCATAGATCAGTTGTTGTCGACTTGTTCCTTAATCCAGTCATATCCCTTCTCTTCCAGTTCGAGAGCCAGTTCGGGCCCACCCGAATGCACGATACGTCCTTTATAGAGAATATGAACGAAATCAGGCCTGATATAGTCGAGCAGACGCTGATAGTGGGTTATGACGATAGTGGCGTTGCGGTCGGTTTTCAGCTTATTGACGCCCGAAGCCACTATGCGCAGGGCGTCGATATCGAGCCCCGAATCTGTCTCATCGAGAATCGAGAGGCGCGGTTCAAGGACTGCCATCTGGAAAATCTCATTACGCTTCTTCTCGCCTCCCGAAAATCCTTCATTCACCGATCGCGATGCAAGCTTATTGTCGAGTTCGACAACAGCACGCTTCTGACGCATCAGTTTGAGAAAGTCACCGGCCGAAAGAGGAGCTTCGCCAAAATACTTGCGCTTGGCGTTAACTGCCGCACGCATGAAGTTGACCATTGACACACCGGGAATCTCGACCGGATACTGGAACGATAGGAAAAGCCCCTCGTGGCTGCGGTCTTCGGGCGAGAGCGACAGCAGATCGAGTCCGTGGAAGTCGGCGCTGCCGCCGGTAACATTATATCGCGGATTGCCGGCCAGAACGCCCGAGAATGTACTCTTGCCCGAGCCGTTAGGCCCCATGATGGCGTGAACCTCGCCGGGGCGCACGGTCAGATTGATGCCACGCAGAATTTCTTTACCTTCGATACCTGCGTGCAGGTCTTCAACTTTAAGTAATATTTCCTGATCCATGTCTTATACTTTATATGTTTGTTACCCCACGCTGTTCTCGAGAGTTATCTGAAGGAGTTTCTGAGCCTCCACGGCAAATTCCATAGGCAGTTTGTTCATCACTTCCTTGGCATATCCGTTGACGATAAGTCCGACGGCCTCCTCGGTAGGAATACCGCGCTGGTTACAGTAGAACAGTTGGTCTTCTGATATTTTGGATGTTGTGGCTTCGTGCTCCACTACGGCGGTTTCGTTCTGCACGTCTATATATGGGAATGTATGCGCGCCACACGTAGAACTCAGCAGTAATGAGTCGCACTGTGTATAATTGCGCACGCCCGAGGCCTGAGGGAGCACCTTTACAAGGCCTCGGTAGGCATTCTCGCTGTGTCCTGCCGAGATTCCCTTCGACACGATGGTAGAGCGAGTGTTGCGCCCAATATGTATCATCTTGGTGCCTGTATCGGCCTGCTGGCGGTTGTTTGTCACGGCTACAGAATAAAATTCGCCTACCGATCCCTCGCCCTTGAGTATTCACGAGGGATATTTCCATGTGATGGCCGAACCGGTCTCGACCTGGGTCCACGACAGCTTGGAATAATCACCGCGGCACAGGCCTCGCTTTGTCACGAAATTATAGACGCCGCCGCGGCCTTCGGCATCGCCGGCATACCAGTTCTGTACGGTCGAATATTTCACCTCGGCGCGGTCTTCCACCACAATCTCCACGATGGCGGCATGCAGCTGGTTTTCGTCGCGCATCGGAGCCGTGCAGCCTTCGAGATAGCTGACATAGGCGTCATCGTCGGCCACGATAAACGTACGCTCAAACTGACCTGTACCGGATGCGTTGATACGGAAGTATGTCGACAATTCCATGGGGCAGCGGACGCCCTTGGGAATGTACACGAACGACCCGTCGGAAAAGACAGCCGAGTTGAGCGCCGCGAAGAAATTGTCGCGGTAGCTAACCACCGAACCGAGATACTTCTTCACCAGATCGGGATAATCCTTCACTGCCTCGGATATGGAGCAGAATATTATACCCATTTTGGCGAGTTTCTCACGGTGGGTAGTCTTGACCGACACTGAGTCCATCACGGCATCGACAGCCATACCGGTGAGCTGCTTCTGCTCTTCAAGTGGGATGCCGAGTCGGTTGAATGTGTCGATAAGTTGCGGATCTACCTCGTCGAGACTTTTCGGGCCTTCCTTCTTAACAGGCTCGGCATAGTAGCTTATAGCCTGGAAATCGATGTCGGGGATATCGAGATGCGCCCAGCGTGGCATTTTCAATGTAAGCCAGTGACGGTAAGCCTTGAGACGGAATTCAAGGAGCCAGTCCGGCTCGCCCTTACGCCTGGATATATATCGCACGACATCCTCATTGAGTCCTGCGTCAAGGATATGCGTGTCTATGTCCGACACGAAGCCATATTTGTATTCGCCCGATGTGGCGTCGCGAATCACATCGTCGTCCACAGGCTTTTTTTCATTCTCTTCCATATTATATTGCAAGTACCTTGCTTACTTAACGCTGTCGTTATACTCTTTGTTGGCGGCATGGCCGATATAACCGAGCACCGCCGGGGCAAATCTGACTGTCGCCTCGCGCCAAGGAGCCTTGGCATCGTGCAGATCGGCCACATCGCCGCTCACTATAATATAAAAGTTCAGCACCATACTGAGCATGAGAAGCCACAAAGCTCCCTTGAATATCGCTCCTGCAACACGGTCGACTATACCGAGATGAACGGCGTGAACTGTGCCGCGCACCAGTCGCGCCACAAGCCATATACCGAGGTAGGCCAGCAAAAACACCACCACATATCCGGCCACATTGTCGAATGCCGACGGTGCATCCTGCCCCGCGAAGAAAGCGGCCAGGCGCGACCCGAAAAGCCGTGAGGCGATGATACCGCCAATAACGCCGGCTATCTGTCCTACCTGTCCTATTATACCGCGGGTGAAGCCCATGACAGCGCCCACGCCCACGACTACAAGTATCAAAATATCTATTGCTGACATAATGGTTGCAAAGGTACGAAATTTCCGTAAAAGTCACAACCCGCCGAACAGGTGTCGGGCGTTGGCGTCCGTGACACGCGATACCGATTCGAGGCTCTCGCCCGGAAGATTGTCGGCTATATGAGCGGCAATATAAGGCAGAAAGGCGCTCTCGTTGCGACGTCCCCTTTTAGGGACAGGGGCAAGATACGGTGAATCCGTCTCAAGGAGTATGCGGTCAAGTCCTATCACCGGCAGGACCTCGCGGAGCTGCGAATTCTTGAATGTGACAATGCCATTGATGCCAAAGTAAAAGTCGCCGAGACTGCGTATACGCTCCACATCGGCCTGTGTACCCCCGAATGAGTGGAACACGGCACGTGCGCCGGGATGCCCTTTAAGCACCTCAAGTGTCTCTTCAAGTCCGTCGCGACAGTGGATAATAAGCGGCAATCCGAGCTCCACGGCCCGCGCGCACTGTATATCGAATACCTGCATCTGTTCGTCACGGCGGCTTGCATCCCAATAGAGATCGATGCCAACTTCGCCCACGGCCACATAATCCTTACCGTCGCCGAGGCGCGTCATCACAGCTGCAAGCGTGCTCTGCGCATCGTCGCCAAGCTCGGTGGGATGCAGTCCCATTGCGCACGATACCTTGTCAGGAAACTTTACCGCAAGGCCGAGCATGGGATCTATTGATGCGAGGTCGACATTAGGAAATATCATATGTCCGACCCCGGCCGCCAAAGCACGGCGCACAGCTGCTTCACCTCCGCCGTCGGCATCGAATTCGGGCATATACAGATGTGTATGGGTATCGATCATTTCTGACGTGTGGAGAGGTTTGCTGCAAGCCCGGTGAAATATCGGTAAGCATCATCTGTGATGTCGGCACCCGCAAGTGCATCGACTGCTGCCCTGCGATACTTTTCCACCAGAGCACCGCATCGCTCGTCAAGCCGCAGCGAACGGTATATTTCAGTCACTCGGGCCACGGGGTCGGCCGAGCCATCGAGTGCGTCAGCCATCTGTCCGGGTGCTTCCGAGAGAGCCATGATAAAGAGCCATGTCTTCTTGCGGTTGCGGATATCGCCGCCAATCGGTTTACCGAATATCTTGGGATCGCCGAAGGTATCAAGCCAGTCGTCGCGCAGCTGGAATGCCAGGCCCAGGTTCTCGCCATAGGCATACATAGCGCGTGCCGTATCCTCGGCGGCACCGGCCATCAGCGCGCCCATGCGGCAGGCGCAACCGAGCAGCACCGAGGTCTTGAGCCTTATCATCGCGAGGTATTCATCAACCGTAACATCGTCACGGCCCTCGAATTCCATATCATATTGCTGTCCTTCATATACCTCCATCGCGGTGGTATTGAACAATTCCATGACAGCGCTCACACGGTCAGCCGGACACCTGCATGCCATCTGCGTGGCCATCGTGAGCAGGGCGTCGCCCGAGAGGATTGCCTGTACCTCGCCCCAGCGGGCATACACTGTAGGACGGCCGCGACGTGTATCGGAGCGGTCCATCACATCGTCGTGTATAAGTGTGAAGTTGTGGAACATCTCTATGGCGAGCGCCTGGCTCAAGGCATTTTCAGCCTTGGCTCCGCAAGCATCGCAAGTGGCCAGACAAAGCAGCGGACGCAGCCGCTTGCCGCCCGATTCAAGGGTATATTCAACCGGGCGGTAAAGTCCTGCCGGAGATGCGGGATAATCTATTGATGCAAGCCCCGAGCCGAGCAGGGCTACAAGTTTGTTGTCGTCAATCATGCTTTTGTTTTAAATTAATGCAAAGTTAATCAAAATGCGTGTATCCCGATCCAACTTTGAACTGAAAAAGTTGTACGGATAAATATAAGATTGTAATTTTGCTCTGTAAAACATATATATCATGTCCACACCCGCCCAACAGATCGAGGCCCTGCGCCGCGAGATAAATGAACACAACCGCCGCTACTATGTAGACAACGATCCTGTTATATCCGACTATGACTTCGACATGCTGATGAAGCAGCTCGAGAAGCTTGAGCAGGATTATCCCGAGCTCGACGACCCGCTGTCGCCCACACACCGTGTAGGGTCGGACCTCACAAAGGATTTCGAGAAAGTGCCGCATATTTATCCGATGCTGTCGCTTGCCAACTCCTACTCTGTCGACGATGTCGACTCATGGATGAGTCGCGTGCTCGAGGCCGTGCCCGGCGGCGATGTGACTATCGTGGGCGAAATGAAATTTGACGGCTCGGGCATATCACTGATATACGAACACGGACGCCTGGTAAGAGCAGTGACCCGCGGCGACGGCGAGATGGGTGATGTCGTCACCGACAATGTCAAGACTATCCGCTCTGTGCCCTTGCAGCTCAGCGGCAACGATTGGCCCGAGCGCTTCGAGATACGCGGTGAGATAGTGATGCCCTGGGCATCGTTCGACCGCCTCAACGCCGAGCGTGAATTTAACGAGGAGCCGCTGCTTGCCAATCCGCGCAATGCCTGCGCAGGCACTCTTAAACTTCTCAATCCGGCCGAAGTGGCCCGCCGCGGCCTCGACGCCTACTTCTATTACCTGCTCGGCGAAAATCTGCCATACGACAATCATTACGACAATATGGAGGCCGCCCGCCGCTGGGGCTTCAAGGTGTCATCGGCCATGACGCGGCTCCACGGCATCGCTGAGGTCGACGCATTCATCCGGCATTGGGATACGGCTCGCCGCGAATTGCCGGTCGCAACCGACGGCCTTGTATTCAAGGTCGATTCCCTGCGCCAGCAGCTCAATCTCGGCTTCACTGCCAAGTCGCCCCGCTGGGCCGTGGCATATAAGTTCCCCGCCGAGCGTGCTCTCACACGCCTACGTTTTGTATCGTTCGACGTAGGCCGCATGGGGATCATCACTCCCGTGGCCAACCTTGAACCGGTGCTGCTGTCAGGCACTATCGTGAAGCGTGCGTCGCTCCACAACGAGGACATCATGACGACACTCGGCATTCACAACCACGACATGCTGTATGTAGAGAAGGGCGGAGAAATCATTCCGAAAATTACAGGCGTGGAGACATCTCAGCGCGAACCCGGAGCGATGCCTGTTCGCTTTGTGTCGCACTGCCCGGCCTGTGCCACACAGCTGCAGCGTGTCGAGGGGGAGGCCGCCTGGGTCTGCCCCAACAAATACGGCTGCCCCCCCCAGATCATAGGCCGCATCGAGCATTTTGTGGGGCGCCGTATGATGAATATCGACGGCATCGGCGAGGAGACCGCGGCTGCATTGTACAAGGCCGGCTTCGTAAACAAGATCAGCGATCTATACGATCTCACAGAGGCACAACTGATGCAGATTGAAGGCTTCGGCCCGCGCAGCGCCGAACGTGTGCTCACTGGCTTAGATGCCAGCCGCAACGTGCCATTCGAGCGCGTTGTCTATGCTCTGTCAATACCGGGCGTAGGCGAGACTACAGCCAAGAAGATAGCGCGTGCCGTAGGCAACATCGACAATCTGATGACTTATCCCGCCGAGCGTCTTGAGAGCATCGAGGACGTCGGGCCTACCATCGCACGCAACATCATCGAATATTTCGAGGCAGATGTCAACCGCGAGAACATCGAGCGCATGCGCCGTGCCGGCTTACAGATGCAGATTGCCGAAAGTGCGGCTCCGGTATCCGACGCGCTTGCAGGCAAGACATTCGTTATAAGCGGTGTCTTCAGCCGCCACAGCCGCGACGAATACAAGGCATTGATCGAGAATTACGGGGGCAAGAACGCAGGGTCGATATCAAAAAAGACCGACTATGTGCTCGCCGGCGACAACATGGGCCCGGCCAAGCTCGAGAAAGCCCGGAAACTCGGCATCCCCATCATCGACGAAAACACATTTCTCAACATGATCCAACCCGATAACGAGGAATAAGAGCTTGTTTAAAAACTACCTGCTATGAATAAATTTGAACAAGAGTGGCAAAAGATGCTTGCCGGCGAAGTGTACGATGCCTTCATGCCCGAATTTTTTGACCGGCTTGTAGAAACGCGCCGTAAGCTGTATAAATTCAACAACCTTGAGCCCGACCGTCTCGACGAACAGCGCTCCATCCTCCGCGACCTGCTGGGATCATGCGGCAAGCGCATTACTGTCAACCAGCCATTCCGCTGCGACTATGGCTGCAACATCCACGTAGGAGAGGATTTCATGGCCAACTTCAACCTCACGATACTCGACGAGGCCGAGGTGCGCATTGGCCGCAATGCCTTCATCGGTCCCAACGTGAGCATCTACACCGCCTGTCATCCACTCGATTCGGAGCGCCGTGACGGCAACATCCAGTGGGCACGACCGGTCACCATCGGCGACAGTGTATGGATCGGCGGCGGCGCAACCATCCTCCCCGGAGTCACCATAGGTGACAGAGTCGTGATAGGCGCAGGATCGGTTGTGACACGCGACGTTCCCTCCGACGCTCTTGTTGCCGGCAATCCGGCACGTATCATCAGGCAGCTGCTTCAGTCATAACGCAGTCAGCCGGCATACATGTGAAGGATTGCTTCACACAACAGCCTCGATCATGAGCATGCACACCACTCCGGCTACAAGGGCGTAAGTGGCCTGCTTCTGAAAACCGTGAGAATGCGTTTCAGGAATCATTTCGTCGCTTATCACATACAGCATCGCGCCACCGGCCAGCGACAGCATCATCGGCAATACCGCCACCGAAAGTTCACCGACAAAATATCCGGCCACCACACCGACCACCTCGAGCAACGCGACGGCCACAGCTATGGCAGCCGTATTGAAAAACCGCACACCTGCCATCAGCAGCGGAGTCACTACCACCATTCCTTCGGGTATGTTCTGCAACGCGATTGTCAGCGACACCGCCAGGGCATTGTCGGCGCTGCCGTTGAACGATATGCCGGTGGCAAGCCCTTCAGGCAGCTTGTGGATAGCTATGGCGAGTACAAAGAGCATGGTGCGGTCGAGCCGTGTGCCCGATGCGTGACGCTCTTCCTCCTTCACCCCCGACAGATGATGCAGGTGAGGCGTGAAACGGTCGAGCGCGCCTATCAGCGCCACTCCGGCTGCCACTCCGATCACTATCTGCCACCACTGCGCAGGCGTGCACATATCCACGGCAGGCATTATCAGACACACCACCGAAGCGGTAAGCATCATACCTGCACAAAATCCAAGAAACACGTCATTCCACCGATGAGGAATACGCTTCACCGCCAGCCCGATTACTGATCCTGCTATTGACGACAGTCCCAGCCCGGCGGCGCATATCAACAGTTCCCGAATCATATCCGACCCTCTGTCGTAAGATCAGCCTTTCAGCTTCGCTCCGTCGTGGAAAGCCGAGCCCACACGACCGCCCAAAGCGATGTAACCGTTATGGACGGGATCGAAGGTGATCAGGCGCATCTTCTCCACGTCCGGCTTCCCGTCGGCGGCAAGATAGCGCTCATCACATACGATGTTCACAATGTCGGCGACTATATAATAACCTGTCTCCGATTCGTAAAGTTTCTCACGTACGCGGCACTCCATCGTCATCGGAAAGCAGTCAAACACCGGTGCGTCGACCTCCGTGGCGCGCTTACTCGTCCAGCCGGTGCGCTCCATTTTGCCGGGGTCGGAGCGGTGACTGACCAGACCGACATAGTCGGCACTCACAAGAGTGTCGGCCGTAGCGAATGCGACGGTAAAATCGCCGCAGCGGTTGAGGTTGTCGGTCGTGGCATGTGCACCCATCGATATCATTATCTGCGTGGCATCCCACTGTCCGCCCCATGCTGCATTCATTGCATTGGGCGTGCCGTCGGCATTATATGTGCCGATTATCAGGACGGGCTGAGGCAGCACCCACGCCCTTGGCTTGAAATCTTTCATCACGTTAGTTTTGAATTTTGAGCAAAGGTACAAAAATTATCTGAGACGAATACCGTTTTTGACAATTCCAGACCGGAGCATGTGCGGCGGCACCACCCGGGCCAGCGTCGCCGCCACGCTGTTGAGCATCCTTTCGCGCACATAGTCGTGACGGATGTACATCGATACGCGACGCAGACTCACACAGTCGCCCGACAGCGGGCGCACATTGGCGCGCTGTGCATCGCTGAGCATGGGCAGATGCATCTCGGGAATGATCGTGAATCCGCCGTTGGCATCCACCACCCTTACCAGTGTCTCGATATTGCCGGCCTCATAAACGCGCCGGCCTGTAGCACGGGCCTTGCAAAAACTGAAAGCG
This sequence comes from Muribaculaceae bacterium, assembly GCA_017624155.1. Classification (GTDB taxonomy): domain Bacteria; phylum Bacteroidota; class Bacteroidia; order Bacteroidales; family Muribaculaceae; genus CAG-873. The sequence goes on from JAGANS010000072.1 coordinate 18,246, forward strand.
CTGTCGCGCAGACATTGTGCCTCCTTCATTATCCACATACTCTCATGGCTGAGTTCCTCCGCACTGAATGTGGTAAGTTTATGGCTGCACGTATCCGAAAGATATACCCAAAAGGGTTCGTCGTAGAGCGGAATCTCGTATAAATCAGCGACACTGTTGCCGCCTATGGCAATCGCAGCATCAATCCGACCGGCCGAAAGAGCTACAAACATCCCTTCAGGACGCATTTCCTCGATTGTCAGCGACACATCAGGATAATCAGAACCATATATCTTTATGAACTGCGGTAATATGTAAGGAGCGACGCTCGGCCCCACAGCCAGTCGCATCCGGCCCGACAATGTATCTCTTGTTTCGCTCACAATCTCGTGGATACGCTCGGCCTCCATCACTGCATTGCGGGCCTGTGCTATTATAGATTGTCCTATGGCCGTCGTTTCGACATGCCGGTTGTTGCGGTCGAAAATGCGCACATCGAGCTCCTCTTCAAGGTTGGCTATCATCTTGCTGAGCGTCGGTTGAGTGACACCGCAGTGCTCTGCGGCCTTTGCGAAACTGCAAAATTTGTCCACGGCAATAATATAGTATAGCTGTTGTATCGTCATATCGATAGATTTTATCTATGCAAATATAGCAAAAATCTGTTGTGCATCTATAATTCAAGAGCTAAATTTGCAAAAAAATAAAATATCAAAAATGAAATACCTAATCATAGGCGGTGTGGCAGGTGGCGCCACCGCCGCCGCACGAATCCGGCGCATCGCCGAGAACGACGAGATCATTCTATTTGAGAAAGGTCAATACATATCTTATGCCAACTGCGGCCTGCCTTACTATATCGGCGGTACAATCGCCGACCGCGACAAACTCTTTGTACAGACGCCTCAGGCATTCGGCCGGCGTTTCAACATCGACGTGCGGGTAAACTCGGAGGTGACGGCGATTGACCCCGCCAAGAAGACAATAGCAGTAAAGGGGCCTGACGGTTCGGTATATACCGAGAGCTATGACAAGCTGTTGCTGTCGCCGGGGGCCGAACCATTCCGTCCCAACCTGCCGGGAATCAACCTGCCGGGAATCTTCACCCTGCGCAACGTAGCCGATACCGACAATGTTAAGAAATATCTCGATAACCACGACGTGCGGCGTGCTGTCGTCATTGGGGGTGGATTCATCGGCCTCGAAATGGCTGAAAACCTTCACGACGCCGGCGCCGATGTTGCCGTAGTCGAGATGGCCGATCAGGTAATGGCTCCGGTCGACTATTCCATAGCATCAATCGTACATCAGCATCTGACTCAGAAAGGTGTTAGGCTCTATTTGGGCACAGCCGTAACATCCTTTGCCGACAAGGACGGTGCCATCGAGCTTACATTCGGTACGGGCGAGCGCATCATGGCCGACATTGTAATCCTGTCGATAGGCGTACGCCCTGTTAACGCTCTTGCCACACAGGCAGGTATCGCCACCGGCGCACGCGGCGGCATCAAGGTCGACAAATATCTGCATACTTCTGCCCCCGATGTTTATGCCGTCGGCGATGCAATCGAATATCCCCACCCCATTGACGGTAACCCGTGGATGAACTATCTTGCCGGCCCCGCCAACCGTCAGGCGCGCATCGTTGCCGACAACATGGTATACGGCGACAAGGTCAGATACGAGGGCGCCATCGGCACATCCGTCGCCAAGGTATTCGATCTCACTGTAGCAGCTACAGGCATGGCCGCCAAGCGCCTGCGTCAGGCCGGAACGCCATATCTTACAGCCACCATACACCCCAACTCCCACGCCGGGTATTATCCGGGCGCTACTCCAATGACAGTCAAGGTAGTCTTTGCTCCGGAAACCGGCAAACTTCTTGGAGCACAGATCGTAGGCTACAACGGCGTGGACAAGCGCATTGATATGTTTGCCCAGGTCATCAAGAGCGGTGGCACAGTATCTGACCTAATCCGCACCGAGCACGCCTACGCCCCTCCCTACTCCTCGGCCAAGGATCCTGTAGCCCTCGCCGGTTACGTGGCCGAGAACATTCTCAATGGCAGAATGACACCTATATACTGGCGCCAGCTGCGCGACCTGGACAAGTCGACTGTCACACTCATTGACGTGCGCACACCCGATGAGTTCACCACGGGTGCCATCAACGGCGCCATCAACATTCCACTCGATGACATGCGCGAGCAACTGAACCGTATTCCCAAGGACAAGCCTGTCGTACTCTATTGCGGTGTAGGTCTGCGAGGATACCTTGCATCCAATATCCTGAAGCAACGCGGATTCAAGGATGTGAGCAACCTCGTCGGCGGTCTCAAGACATATCGTGCCGCCACGGCTCCGCTTCCTAAGCCTTCGCCCGCGATTCACGTTCCGGGCAAATCATCACCACAATCAAAAGCAGCTACTATTACCATCGATGCCTGCGGCCTGTCGTGCCCGGGACCGATAATGAAACTCCGGCAAGCCATGGAAACAGCCCCGGCAGGTACCGTTATCACCATCGAGGCCACAGACCCCGGCTTCGCCCGTGATGCTCAGGCATGGTGCGAGTCGACCGGCAACAAATTCATATCACATGAATCCTCGCGCGGCATCAGCTCGGTCACCATCGCCAAGGGTGATGAAGAAGCCCTAACGGCTGCCGCTTCACCGACAGGTAAAGGCAAATCGTTCATCATGTTCAGCGACGATCTCGACAAGGCGCTTGCTACATTCGTACTGGCCAATGGTGCCGCTGCTACCGGCGAGAAAGTGACGATTTTCTTCACTTTCTGGGGACTGAATGTCATCAAAAAGGAGCGAAAGCCACGTGTACGCAAGGACTTCCTCGGCCGCATGTTCGGCATGATGCTGCCCTCCCACTCGCGGAAGCTCAAACTGTCGAAGATGAATATGTTTGGAATGGGACCGCGCATGATGCGTCACATCATGCAGACCAAGCGCATCGACTCGCTCGAAACGCTGCGCGACATGGCCATAGAGAACGGCGTGGAGTTCATCGCCTGCCAGATGTCGATGGACGTTATGGGCATAACGAAAGAAGAACTTCTCGACAACGTCACAATCGGCGGTGTAGCCACCTATATGAACCGGGCCGAGTCCTCAACCGTCAATCTCTTCATCTAAGAGCTTGTTTAAAAACAAATATTAACATACAGAAATTTAAAAAGGCGACTTTTTGTCGCCTTTTCTATTTCTTAAACATCACGAATATTAATTCATCGAATGAAGTTGGTGAATACACGAGGCTGCTCGGGTGTGGGCGCATCGGGCGCAGGATTGTGGATCTTCCGCAACAGCCATGCCATGTTGCGGCCAAGAGTGCGCATAGTCTGCATACCCTCACCATCCTCGACAGCCTGACCGGGCATCTGACCGTACACTATATTCCAATACTGCGACGACACCACCGGCATATTACTGATTGTAAAGTATTTGTTGAGTCGGTCGAAAGTGGTGGCAGCTCCGCCACGTCGTGCCACTGCCACCGAGGCTGCGGGCTTATAGCTGTAATTTTCAGCGGGAGTTGAGTAGAACAAACGGTCGAGGATGGCGCACAACGATCCGTTTGGACCGGCATAGTACACCGGCGAGCCAACAACCAGACCATCGCAGACGGCGAGCCGCTCGCGCAGGGTCTCGTAAAGATCGTCGTGGAACACGCAACGTCCCAGCTCGCGGCACTTGCGGCAGGCTATACAGCCCTGCACGGCTTTTTTACCGATCCACACTATTTCCGTTTCTACACCCTCGGCATTGAGCGCCTTCGCAACCTCGGCAAGTGCCAGATAGGTATTGCCCTGCTCGTTAGGGCTGCCGTTGATCATTAATACTTTCATCAGTCTTCCAGATAATAGTCAACGTATGTGACAACACGGATCGTCTTGATGTATGGGGTGAATTGATCGCGGTCGTTGATTGAGAACTGACCCTGAGTGGCGGTCTTGATGCGTCCGAGGCGGCTGCCGGAGTCCTCACCAAACTTGTTGGCGGCCTCGCGTGCGTTCTTCGTAGCCTCTGCTATCATTTCGGGCTTGATCTTGTTCAGATCGGTATACTCGTATGTAGTGGGATACTGGTACGTTTCGGCAATGATCGCAACGCCCTCCTTGAGTAGTTCGGTCTCACGCTCGATGAGCGACCGTACCTTATCGACATTCGACGAGGTGACAACTATCACATTAGTGAGCGAGTAACGCGAGGTGACACGCGAAGGATCATAGCTCGTTGCCACATTATCACTCACGCTTGGGGAATTGACCGAGATCTCCTCATCGGTTATACCGTTAGATTTCAGGAAGGCAAGAATCTTGGCGTTGACAGCCTGGGTACGGTCATATAGGGCAACAAGGTCATTGCCCATGTCCTGAGTCACGATGGGCCATGTCACCTTGTTGGCCTCGACTTCTTTCTCACACAGACCGCGCACCGATACAACACGGTCGCGCTCGCCATAGCCTTTGATACCGCTGCGGATACACAGGCCCAATGCCAACAGGCCAAGGGCGACTAAAAGTCCGGTGATTACTGCTGAATTCTTCATAACTGTTATTTATCAGATACGTTCGAGCACCGTCTCGATAAGCGAGCGGATGCCGTTCTTGTAGTTGGGGTTTGACACGTTGGTAAAGCGGTTGGCGATGATGGAACATACGGTCATGCAGCGGTGTCCCATCAGGCGGCCGAGACCGGCGAGAGGTGCCGATTCCATCTCATAGTTTGTGACACGACGCCCCTTGAATTCAAACGACTCGATGCGCCGGTTGAGATCGGGATTGGCCAGCGGCAGGCGCAGTTCGCGTCCCTGAGGGCCATAGAATCCGACTGCTGAAATGGTATTGCCGCGCACCATGTCATCGCGGCCGATGAGGTCGACAAGACCGGCATCGGCATCCACGACATAGGGCTTGGCCCACAGCGGATTCCAGCCGGTGTGCTCACACAGGGCATGCTCAAACTCAAGATCCGACACTTCGTTACGGCCGGCATAGTAGTTGAGTACTCCGTCAAATCCTATCGACTTCTCGGCAATCACAGGTGTGCCGAGAGTGAGCTCGGGCTGCAGTGCTCCCGATGTGCCGATACGCACCATCGTAAGGCTGCGCTTCCAGTCTTTTACCTCGCGAGTGGCAAAGTCGACGTTGGCAAGTGCATCGAGTTCGTTGATGACGATGTCGATGTTGTCGGGACCGATACCGTGGCTCAGGCACATGATAGGCTTGCCCTTGTAAATGCCACCGATAGTATGAAACTCGCGAGAAGACACTTCAAATGTACGTGTATCAAAAAACTCGGCAACCATATTTACACGGGCGGGGTCGCCCACAAGAATGATACGGTCGGTAAGTTGCTCAGGCAACAGATGAAGGTGAAACACCGAGCCGTCGGGGTTTATTATAAGTTCGGATGGCGGTATGATTTTCTTTTCCATGTGTTTTAGTGTTAGGGTTAGTTAGTATTCGGGGCTTTACGGCCCTGCACGACAAAGATACAATTAAAATTCGGATAATGTTTGCTCAAATGGCAAAAAAACATCTTTTCTCTCAGATATTCAGTTGATATATCCCACCCGGCAACGCTGTGACAATATCATCCATCTCCATCTCGGTCATGCGTGCGCTGAGCAGACGGTAAGGAATTGCCAGGCCCGAGGCTATGTCGTTGATGGTGGCCGTTGGATTCTTGCGCATATACTCCACGATCACTTCCATCTCCGGTGAAAGCTCAGGCTCAGTGTCGTGCGCGAAATCCAGTGTACCCTGACTGCCGGGCTGTGGCTTCGTCTGCCAGTTCATGGCATCTATAAGGTCATCGGCATCGCGGAGCATCACAGCCTTGTTGGCCTGTATGAGAGCATTTGCCCCGCGGCTGTATCGGTCGGTAACCCGGCCTGGTAAGGCGAACACATCCCGATTGTATGCCGAGGCGATAGATGCTGTAACCATAGCGCCGCCGCGGGCATCGCTTTCCACAAGTACGAGCGCGTCAGCAAGACCGGCCACTATGCGGTTGCGGGCAAGAAAATTGCCACGGTGGACAGACGCGTCCGACACATATTCGGTGACTATCGCACCGCCGGAATCAATGATGCGGCGCGCCACGTCACGGTGATCGGCAGGATATAGTGTCCTCAGGCCATGGGCTACAACAGCCACGGTAGGTACATCGGCCTGAAGAGCCGCACGGTGAGCCGCCACATCTATTCCGTATGCAAGGCCGCTTACAACTACCAGGCCGTCAAGGCGCGAGGCGAGTCCGGCTATAAGATCGGCCGTAAAGCGAAGTCCGTATGCCGTAGCGCGGCGTGTACCGACAACTGATACTACATGCTTTGCATTAAGGTCGCATTTGCCAAGCCTGTACAGCACCACAGGCGAATCATCGCATTCAAGCAATCGCCTCGGATATGACTCATCCTCATAATACAGGGCATCGATACCGTTCTTGCCAATGAACGCCATCTCAGCCGCGCCCACGTCGATACAATGCGCACGGGCCGTATCGCTGCAATATTCTTTCTGGCCTCCGATAAGCTGCCACAACCGCCTCGTCGGTAGATCGAAGAAGGCATCAACGCCGCCTGTCAGTCCGGCAAGCTGCCGCGCTCCGGCAAGATCGAGGCCTTTCACCTGCGAAAAAGCTATTTGCCGCAACAGGGTGTCCGCGTTCATTCGAGATAATCCTTAAAACGTTCAAAAAGCACCTCTCCGCGCGACAGCCGGCCGTTGACAAGGGTAGCCACCCATACCTTGGCCTTTACGACGACATCGCCTTCAGGCGTAAAGATATCCTGAATGAACACAAACAGCGGCCCTTTGCGCGACAGTGCCAGTTTGCTTATCATCGAGTCGCCGAGCCGCAGCGGAGTCTTGTATTCGATCTCGACCTTCGACAATACAGGGTCTATCCCCTGCGCATGCATGTCGCGGAATGTGAAGCCTGCCGATTCGCAAAATTCATGGCGTGTATGCTCAAGGTAGTGCAGATATATGGCATTGTTGACAATACCTTCCGAATCCACCTCGTAATCACGCACCTTTATTGGCAACTCAAATATATAATGAGTATCTGTTTTTTTCATTAAAAAAGTATTAGTTATGCAAAAGTACAATTATTTTTCCTATTTTTGTAAAAAAATAAATTATGGAATTTATACATACCCTTAAAGCAGTCCTATGTGCGGCTGCCATTATATTTGCCGCCTCAGACTCGCCTGCATGTACATCGGCAATCGTCAGTGCCCGTGCCTCAGCCTCGGGACGCCCGCTGCTGTGGAAACACCGCGACACAGGAGCCGACAACAACTTCCTGATGCGTGTTGAGGCCGCCAAGGGCGAGATCGGATATGTAGGCCTCTTCAACGGCGGCGATTCACTGCTCACTGAAGCATGGATGGGCATGAACGACGCCGGATTCGCCATAATGAACACAGCATCATACAATCTTGCTCCCGATACAGCCCATTTCAAAGATCAGGAAGGCATAGTTATGGCCCGCGCGCTCAGGACATGCACCAGTGTGGCCGACTTCGGGCGACTGCTTGATTCGTTGCCCAAACCGCTTGGTGTTCAGGCCAACTTCGGCGTTATCGATGGTAATGGAGGCGCGGCATATTTCGAGACAGACGATTACTCATACAGCCGCTTCGATGTGAATGACACGCCCGACGGCATTATCATACGCTCCAATTATTCATTCTCCGGCGATGAAGGCACCGGCTACGGCTATATCCGCTACAATACGGCCGACAGCCTTATCCGGAAAGCTGCGAAACTTGGTCCGATTGCCCCCGAATTGTTTACCGAAGAACTGTCGCGCTCATATTATCACAGCCTGCTCGGTCGCGACATGTATATGGACGATTATGTCGTGGATCAGGATTTCATACCTCGCAATATCTCCACATCGTCGATTGTTGTCGAGGGTGTGAATCCCGGTATGCCTGCCGCCGACATGCTCATGTGGGCGGCCCTCGGCTATCCGCCCTGCGCCGAGACAAAGACTGCCACACTCACCGATATTCCAGAGGACTTCGGGCCTTCAGCAGCGGGCTGGAACAGCCCGGCATGCGACGAAGCGATGAAGCTGAGACGCTCGGCGATTCCATTCCGCGGCGGAAGCGGTCCTAAATATCTCGACTTGCGCGTCATACGGCCGATAAACGAACTGAAAAAGGCTCGCTCGCTGCAAAATTATGCCGACCGACGGTCAAAAATGAAAAAATAATCGATATACGGTGTAATTTTACGGCTGCGGTTGCGTCTAACGTATGTCATGAAGCAGAAAAAATCGACCGACCGACAGGAAATATTTCTTCAGCTTGCCGATAGTTATAAAGACGTTATCGCCAAGGTGTGCTCGGTATACGCATCCGATACAGCGCCTTTCGCCGACCTGTATCAGGAAGTGATGATCAACCTGTGGACCGGCCTCGAAAGCTATCGCGGCGATGCGAAGGTATCGACGTGGATCTACCGTCTCGCCATCAACACATGCATCACATGGCATCGCCGCAACAAGCGGCATTCGTTCGGTGTTCCCATTGAATCAGCCTTTGACATCTCCGATTCTGCCGACGACAAATCGGGTCACATCAAGGAGCTTTACAAGCTCATATCCAGACTCGAACCTTTTGACAAGGCTCTCGTAACTCTGTGGCTCGATGAAAAATCATACGAAGAAATCTCCTCTATCCTGGGTATCTCGAAGGCCAATGTGGCGACACGCCTCCATCGCATGAAGGCACGGCTTTCAGAACTCGCTAACCAATGAATCTACCGACTATGACCGATAACCTTGATGAACTGAAAAAACAGTGGCAGGAACTATCGCAGCGCACCAAAAACCTTGAAGAGGCCAACCGCCGTCTGTCGGAACGCATGGCACGCAGTAAAGTGTGCTCCACTCAGGAACGTCTTGCCGACACTATATGGCGATGGAGCTTAACAGGCTTTGTATTGCCTGTGCTTGCCCCCTTGCTCCACGAGGCCGCAGACCTGCCATGGTGGTATTGTGGGCTGTATGCCTTATTTGGCGTAATATTCGCTGCCATCTGGTGGAACTTCGCCAACTATATACGCGCCAAACGCCTCACTGACATGCCGGTTGCCGCAGCCATCGAACGCGCCCTGATAATAAAGCTGCGTCAGCAAAAGATCAGAACCGTAGCCTGGATATGCGGATTTATCATAATCGGTATCGGAGGCTTTCTTATACCGGTCGAAGACCGTATGCCTGCGCTTATCGGCGGTGCCATCGGCCTTATCGTCGGGCTGGCTATATCTTTACCCCGAATAATCGCCAACGAACGCATGGCACGCTCCATGGTCGACGACCTGATGAACTAACTAATCCGGCTCCAGTCGGCTGTCCGTCGTGTATTCTCGCGCATGGCGGTTGCAAAGACCCTGTTTTCGGGCTTTTGAAGCTCCGGGTCATTGTCGAGGAGTGCCTCGGCTGCCTGACGGGCCTGAGATATTATCTGCCCGTCAGTGGCAAGGTTGGCTATATGCAGCTCGAATGGCAATCCCGACTGCATCGTGCCCTCAATATCGCCAGGGCCGCGCATCTTCATATCGGCCTCTGCAATGACAAAGCCATCGGTGGTATGTGTCATCAGTTCGAGCCGTTCGCGGGTTTCCTTCGCGATCTTGTACTTGGACATCAGTATGCAATAGCTCTGATCGGCACCGCGCCCCACCCTGCCGCGCAACTGATGCAACTGACTGAGACCGAAACGCTCGGCATTCTCAATTACCATCGTCGTGGCGTTAGGCACATTCACACCCACCTCTATCACTGTAGTCGCCACAAGTATCTGGGCTTTGCCCGAGGCAAACAGGTCCATCTGATAATCTTTCTCGACAGGCTTTAACCGACCGTGGACAAAGGCCACGCGATAATTGCTGAATATCTCGCAAATCGAATCATAGCCCTCAGCAAGTGAGCGCAGCTCAAGTTTGTCGTTCTCATCGATAAGCGGGTAGACGATATATACCTGCCGTCCCTCGGCAAGTTGGCGTCCTATGCCCCGGTATACCTGCTCACGCTGATTGTCGTAGCGCAGAAGCGTACAGACAGGCTTGCGGCCGGGAGGCAACTGATCTATCACCGACACATCAAGATCGCCATAGACAGTCATAGCCAATGTGCGCGGAATCGGAGTGGCCGTCATGACCAGCACGTGCGGCGGACGTGTATTCTTCTTCCACAGACGTGCACGCTGTGCCACACCGAACCGATGCTGTTCGTCAATAACAGCCAGTCCGAGATTTTTGAACACGACCGGATCCTCAAGGACTGCATGAGTGCCGACAAGGATATGCAGCGAACCGTCGGCAAGTTGTTCATGAATGACGGTTCTCTCCTTAGCGCGGGTCGAGCCTGTAAGCAAACGGATATTGACTCCGATCTGCGAAGCCAGCCCCCGGAGGGTTTCGTAGTGCTGCCCGGCCAATATCTCGGTAGGGGCCATAAGGCAGGCCTGATAGCCGTTGTCGATGGCCAGCAGCATCGCCATAAGTGCCACGAGGGTCTTGCCCGAGCCTACATCGCCCTGCACAAGTCGATTCATCTGACGCCCGGTATTGGTATCAATCCTTATCTCCTTCACCACACGCTTCTGCGCATCAGTGAGTTTGAAAGGCAGACACGTGGAATAGAACTCATTGAAAAAACGGCCTACTCTGGTGAATCTGAATCCTTCGGTCAGCGACTTGCGGCGCCGCGACTGTATCAGCATGTCGGTCTGTATATAGAACAGTTCCTCAAATTTCATACGTTCGCGCGCTTTCTGCAATGTTGCAGGGGAGCTTGGCCGGTGCAATTCGCGGATAGCACGGTCGAGGGGCATCAGCCGGCAGGATTCCAGCACAGATGTCGGCAGTGGATCAGCAAGGGCGGCCTTAGAGTCGAGCAGCGCGCATATCCATGTATGCAGCTGTCGTGAGCCGATATTGCGGTTTCGCAAGGTTTCGGTCAGAGGATACACACCGCGCAGCCCCTGCTGCGCGACAGCTTTGTCGAGCGTATCTATCTCGGGATGGGCCATCTGCCAGCGGCCGTTAAAACTTGTCGGCTTGCCGAAAAGGATGTATTCTGTCTCCGTATGCAGACTCTCGCGCATATGCTTTATCGACTTGAACCATACTACTTCCATTCCGGCACTTCCATCAGTAAATAGAGTCACAAGCCGCGTCTTGGCGCCCTCGCCAAGAATATTGAAGCTTACAAATCGTCCCCTGACCTGCACGTATGGCATATCGCCGGTGAAGTCGCGAATGCTGTATATTGATGTGCGGTCGACATACGAGGTGGGGAAATGATGCAGCAGGTCGTAGGCCGTGCGGATACCGAGCTGCTTCGACAGCAGTTCGGCGCGCTGCGGGCCTATGCCCTTCACATATTTGATGTCAAGACGCCTTAATGACTGCATCTGCCTTTTTCAAGTATATATTCAGCAAGCACGATGTCGACCGGATTCGTTATCTTGATGTTGCAGGGATCACCGGCGACAAGTTCGATACGGCATGGTCCAAGAGCCTCGACTACCGACGCATCGTCGGTAAAAGTCATGTCGTGCGGAGCGTGACGGTAAGCCTCAAGCAAAATACCGGCCCTGAAGACCTGAGGCGTCTGCACACTGCGATAGGCCGAGCGGTCAACGGCCTCACTGCCGTCACCGTCGATGCGACGTATGGAATCGGTAAGTGGCAGCGACGGCAATGTGCCTATGCATGTCTTATCGGCAAATGGAGCCAGCAGAGCAGCGATCATATACTGCGAAGGAAATGGCCGCGCACCGTCGTGAACCATAATAATATCGGTGTCAGTACCGACCCGCGCAAGAGCATTCCTTACCGACTCGAAGCGGCTCGCGCCACCATATACAACCTGTGGAGACTCAAAACCATGCCTGCGGCACAAATCCAGCCACAATTCATGGTCGTGTTCCGACAGTACCAGTGTCAGTGTCGCATCAGCAACCTGCCTCAGGGCTTCGATTGTATGCATCAGCACCGGTCGTCCGGCAAGGTCACAGAACTGCTTGGGCAGCGGCCCCCCGAATCGGGAACCGCTGCCGGCAGCGACTATTATTATATGTATCATGCCTAATTTACCAGGCAAACATCGGATAGTTGGACATAATATCGTTGACAGTACCGCGGACATCAGCTATAACCTTTTCGTCCTCGGGAGCAGAAAGTACCCGATCGATAAGCTCGACGATAGCGACCATGAGGTCTTCCTTAGCGCCGCGTGTGGTGATGGCAGGTGTACCGAGGCGGATGCCCGAAGTCTGGAAAGGCGAACGCGAATCGAAGGGCACCATATTTTTGTTGGCTGTAATATCGGCTTCCACCAGTACCTTTTCAGCCACTTTGCCGGTGAGTTCCGGGAACTTGCCGCGCAGATCGACAAGTATGCAGTGGTTGTCGGTGCCGCCCGACACCACATCGTATCCCTTGTCCATAAGGGCCTTGGCCATCACACGGGCGTTGGCGCGCACCTGTTCCTGATAGATCTTGAATTCGGGCTTCAGAGCTTCACCGAATGCCACGGCCTTGCCGGCGATAACATGCTCGAGCGGACCGCCCTGCACGCCGGGGAATACAGCGCTGTCGAGCAGCGAACTCATCATACGGGTGACACCCTTGGGAGTCTTTTTGCCCCACGGATTCTCGAAGTCCTTGCCCATAAGGATAATACCGCCGCGCGGGCCTCGCAGAGTCTTGTGTGTTGTTGATGTCACGATATGAGCGTATGGCAGAGGGTTGTCGAGCAGACCTGCGGCAATGAGGCCGGCAGGATGAGCCATGTCGATCATAAGTATAGCACCAACCTCGTCGGCAATCTTACGCATGCGGGCATAATCCCATTCACGCGAATAAGCGCTGGCGCCGCCGACTATGAGCTTAGGTTTCACCTCACGGGCTGTAGCCTCCATCTGGTCGTAATCAATACGGCCTGTCTCACGGTCGACATTATATTCAACTGCATTGAACACAAGACCCGAGAAGTTGACTGGACTGCCGTGCGACAGGTGACCGCCATGAGCGAGATTAAGACCCATGAAAGTGTCGCCGGGCTTCATGCAGGCCATGAAGACTGCCATATTGGCCTGAGCGCCCGAGTGGGGCTGCACGTTGGCATACTCGGCCCCAAAAAGAGCCTTCACACGGTCGCGGGCAAGGTCCTCGACCATATCGACTACGCCGCAACCGCCATAGTAACGGTGGCCGGGATAGCCCTCGGCGTATTTGTTGGTGAGGCACGAGCCCATGGCTTTCATTACTTCATCACTGACGAAGTTCTCGGACGCGATGAGTTCGATACCCTTTTTCTGGCGCTGGTGTTCAAGTTCGATAAGCTTGAAGATTTCAGAGTCTTTTTCCATTGTAAATATGTGGTTTGATAATGGTTGTCATTTCTTTTTCCGTACGGAGAAGCCGAAGTGGCCCAGATGCTCACCCGTGGCATAGTAATTGCCGTGGGAGAATATGAGTGGAACGGCTTTGGAGAGGTCAAATGCACCTGTCGCAGAATCAATATATGCGTCATCGGCAAGCACATTCAGGACATCGGCAATGAACATGTCATGCGATCCCAGACGCACGATTTCCCTGACTCGACATTCGATACTAAGCGGCGACTCCGCTATCGCCGGACAAGCGACAGCAACCCCGGCAACAGGTGTAAGACCGGTTTCCTTCCACTTGTCATAATCGCGTCCCGACCGCACGCCACACCAGTCGGTCGCGCGGGCCATGGCCGCTGTAGTGAGGTTTACCGTAAATTCCATGCGCTTCTTTATCATGTCGTAGGAATAGCGTTCGGGCCGCACGGATATATACAGCATGGGAGGATTGGTACAAATGGTACCTGTCCATGCCACGGTGATGAGATTGGAATGACCCGCGTCGCCACAGCTTACGATCACTGCGGGCAACGGATTGAGCATCGTACCGGGCTTCCAGCTCTGCTTCATAAAATCTTTGCCTGATCGCCTGCCACAGAATGGTTGCAATAGCGGCAACGGATCACCGTATTGGGCTCGCGCGACACGACATCAAACTTGGTGGCCATCGGCTCATTGTTTGTGATGCACTTGGGATTGGCGCAGCGTACTATGCCGACGATAGTGTCGGGCAAAGCCACCGGGTGCTTTTCCACAACATGATAGTCACGGATGATGTTGATTACCGCTGTGGGGGCAATGAGCGCAATGCGGTTGATTGTTGCGTCGTCAAACTCCATGTCGGCCACCTTGATGATGCCCTTGTTGCCGAGCTTGGCGCTCGCCAGATTGCAGCCGATTGTCACTGCGTGGGGTGTGTTCTCAAGACCGAGAATCTTCACGGCCTTGAATACTGCCGATGACGGGATATGGTCGATAACTGTGCCGCGTTCGAGGGCGGCAACTGCCAGTTCGTTCTTCATGATCTTACCTGATATTAATGCCGAGTGCGCGTGTGATGATTGCCTGGCGTGCGAAGAGTCCGTTGTGTGCCTGCTCGAAATAATAAGCCTTGGGGTTGTCATCGACATCGGTATCGATCTCGTTGACACGTGGCAGCGGATGCAGTATGCGCAGATTGGGCTTTGAATTGTCGAGCATAGCGTTGTGCAGTGTATACAGATCCTTCACGCGCTCATATTCCATCGGATCGGTGAAGCGTTCGCGCTGCACACGGGTCATATATATGATGTCGGATGTGTTGATAACCTCGGGCGAGAAGTCGGCAGTCTCGGTGTATTCAATACCCTCGGCATCACAGAAGTCCTTATATTCCTGAGGCATGGCAAGTTCTTTCGCGGCTACGAAATTGAACCGCGGCTTGAAATACTTCATCGCCATAAGCAGCGAGTGCACCGTGCGTCCATACTTAAGATCACCTACAAGGGTGATGGTAAGGTCGGTGAGGCGTCCTTGTGTCTTATATATCGAATACAGATCGAGCATCGTCTGCGATGGATGCTGGTTGGCGCCGTCGCCGGCGTTGATGATCGGAATATCGGTAACCTCGGTGGCGTAGCGAGCCGCGCCCTCCAGATGGTGACGCATTACAATAAGATCGGCATAGTTCGACACCATCTTGATGGTATCCTTGAGGGTCTCGCCCTTCACCGACGAGGATGTGCCCGGATCGGAAAAACCGATGATGCGGCCGCCGAGTCGGTTGACCGCGGTTTCAAAACTGAGTCGTGTGCGGGTGGATGGTTCAAAGAAAAGTGTTGCGACGATACGGCCGTCGAGGATTTTGCTGTTGGAATGCTCCTCGAAATAACGGGCCCTGTCGAGCAAGTCGAGAATCTCGTCTTTAGAGATATCGGCGATTGAAACGAGGCTGTTGGAGTTCATATTTCTGTGCAGCCGCCGTTCTATTCCGGACGGCTGCACAAAGGTATGAAAAATGCCCCAAACGACAAAAGTCCCGCTTCAAAAATTCTTAAAAAAATTGAATGAGGACGGCTGACGTTGCAACGGTGTTATTTTGCAAGGCATGTAAAGTCGAAAGCATCGGCAGAATCGATGACGGGCAGACGGCGTCTGGCTTTCATCACATCTTCTTTCGACACGGTCGCAATAATCACCGGCATGTCCTGCAGTTGTCGGCCTACAGGATAGCCATTGGCATCGTATATCTGCGACAGTCCGTCATAATTGCCGTAGTCATCGGTACCTGAGCGGTCGGCAGCTACATATACGGCCTGATTCTCGATGGCACGGGCAATAATAAGATGTTCCCATGCATATCCGCGGGCATTCGGCCAGTTGGCCGCCACAAGCATAATGTCGTATCGGTGACCGACATTGCGGGTCCACACGGGGAAGCGAATGTCGTAGCACACGAGCAACGCCACATTCCACCCTCGAAATTCCACTACCGGCACGCAGGCATTGCCGGCCGTGTAGATCTCGCTTTCACTGCTCAGAGTAAACAGGTGGCGCTTGTCGTAATATGTCTCGCGGCCGTCAGGTTCGATAAAGAAAGCCCGGTTGTACACATGGCTCCGGTCATCGTCGCATGCCGAGAACGAGCCTGATATCGCACAGCCGTATTTCTGCGCGAGAGCCTTTACGGCAGCCACAGTCGGCCCGGAATTTGTCTCGGCGAGCTGCATCAGCAGCGTCTTGTCCTGCACGAACGCAGTCGTAAAGAGTTCCGGAAGAGCCACGATGTCAGCGCCAGTACCTATTTTCTCCATATAGCGCTCCACCGCCCTGACATTGGCATGCGGGGCGGCCCATGCGATATCAAGGGCGAGCAGAGCTACATTCAGTTTATCGGCCATATTATTCGGTCGTGAATTTATCGGGATATTTACCCTTGAACGGCTTGTAAAAACTCTTGACCCGGAGCATATCGGCCTCGGTATCGCCCGTGGGCTCGAACGTATTATTGATCATGACACGTTTGTCGGCATAGTCAATCACGCCGAGCTGTATTGGCACACCGGCCCGCTTGGCAATATGCAGGAATCCTGTATGCCACACCACGGTGCGGCTGCGTGTGCCCTCCGGAGTGATGGCCAGCTGCATACGCGCCGATGTCCTGAACTTCTCGACCACGATATCGGTGAGCGATACCTTCTTGTTCTTCCGCTCGACAGGTATACCGCCTATCGCTCTGAAGAAGCAGCCCAGTGGCCAGAAGAACCATTGCGCTTTCATCAGAAATCCCGCGTCGCGCCCTACCGAGGCATAGGCAAGCTTGCCTATGACGAAATCCCAGTTGCTGGTGTGCGGCGCCACACAGATAATGCACTTGTCCACATCGGGGACGGTTATGGACACCGTCCAGCCCATAAGGCGTAATATTCGGGCGGCAATATTCATCGGCGTATCAGCCGCGCGGGCTTACGAGCACACGCACATCGGCGGGTACAAGTTCGTTCATACGCTTGACGATCTCGTACGCCTTGTCGGCGAACTCCTTGCGCAGACGGGCATAAGCGGCAGCCTTGTATGCGTGCAGGGCCTTGTGGTATTCGTGCTCGGAAGCAAAGTCGCGGCTAACCTTGTCGAAGGCAAACGACACCTTGGACAGCGAATCGATCTTGAGTGCGGCGATATCGGCAAGCACGGCAAGGGCCTTCTCCTCGTCCATTGAGGGATAGAGGTAAGCTGCATGCTGAATATCATTGGCCAAATCTGAGCAGATGGCGTTAATGCGTTTCTTGAGTTGACGTTTTGAGGACATATCGTTTTATGTTTAGATGTTAGTCAATGTAGTGAGGAAGCGGCGCAGAGCCGGATAAGTCGGCGGAATCTTGTCAGGTGCAGACCCTTTGCCCATAAAACGGGTAAGCTGCAGGGGAAGTTCAATCGCACGGCCGGTAATCGAGGTCATTATATCGAGCGACTTGGCCGGATGTGCGGTGGCGAGGACAACGGCGGGAGCTTCGGGTGAGCCATCTACACCGGCCATGCGCAGGGCACCCAGTGCCGTCGCCGTGTGCGGATCGGCCATATACCGGCTGCGGCACAGTTCGTCGACGATCACATCGGCGATCTGACTGTCGGACAGACTGGTGGCCGTTATATCGGCGCCCGCTGCCTGACGGCTGCCTCCATACAGGCTTATCAGACGCTCAAGATTGGTAGGATAGCCTGTATCCATGGCCTTGGCTATGGTCGGCCTGGAGTTCACATTCACCTTGTCGAGCGAAATCTCGCCGTTGAGTATGCGCGGGAAGTCATCGTTAGCGTTGCAGCCGGCTATTATGCGGCCCATAGGCAGGCCCATGCGCTTGGCCATGACAGCCGCCGTAAGCGAGCTGAGGCATCCGCAGGGGATTGCTACGGTAAAACCGTCAGCCTTGCCATAGCGGCTCTTGAGCCTCGAATATGCATAAAAGTAGAATACCACCTGTGGTATGATTCGCAATATATTATGTGTATTGACACATATCGGCTCCACAATCCCTCCGAGTGACGGGTCGCACAGGGCCTCGCGCACCATTTTTTTGCACTGGCTGATATTGCCCGATACATCAAGGGCATGAATATTTGCCCCGATAGTAGTGAACATGGCCTGCTCGCTGCGCGAGAGAGCTCCACGCGGGAACAGTATCACCACCGGAATGTCTTTCAGGCCGCCGAAAGCATTTGCGATTGCCGCACCGGTATTGCCCGTTGTAGCCACTAACGCAACCTTCCTCACATCGCTTCGCTCATGAAAAATCTTGAAAAATTCGGCAAGAAAGCGCGCTCCTATATCCTTGAAGGCAAGTGTCGGCCCGTCGAAAAGCTCGAGGACGTCGAGACCCGGATGTAGAGTCTTCAGCGGGAATGGAAAACTGAATGTAGCATCGACTATGGCCTTGAGTCTGGCAAGGTCGACGTCACTGCCAAGGAGGTTTGATACTACTACATACGCAACCTCGCGGAGGTTCATCTCATCGATATTATTGAAGAGAGCACGCGGTATCTGTGGCATACTCTCAGGAAGATACAGAGACCCGTCGGGCGCGATACTGTGAAGTACGGCACCGCGGAGATCGGTCGAGTGTGTGCTGGTTGTACTGATATATCTCATCATTCAGTATTAGCGATACGCAAAGTTAACTAAAATTTTTAATTCCGCAAACCATTGCACAGGCCGTTTGTTTTATTTTTAGAAATATAATACGCAACACTATGAAAATTCTTCGCACTGCTCTTCTTTTGGCCGCAGCCGCTCTCACTGCATGTCAGGCGCTGGCCTGTTCGCGCGTGGTATTCCGCGGCGACAGCACCGATGTGGTGATGGTGGGCCGCACGCTCGACTGGCGTACCCCGATTCCTACTAATATATATGTGTATCCTGCCGGGATATCAAAAGTAAGTATGCCCTCAGGTCCGCGGCTCGAATGGACGTCAAGATACGGTTCGGTGCTTGCCGTGGGTTATGACGGCGGCGTCACCGAGGGTATGAACGACCAAGGCCTGGTAGTCAACGGACTATTCTGCAAAGTATCCACTTATAGGGAAGCCCCCGCAGGCTCCGATATGCCTGTAATGAGTCTGGCCGTGATTGTCAGCTATTTCCTCGACAACTTCCGGACTGTGGACGAGGTGCAGTACTGGCTCGAGAACAATGAATTCGGCATCTCGGGCAAAACGTTCGACGGCGGCACAGTGTCGCTGCTCCACTGGGGCTTCACCGACCGCAGCGGCAAGACTCTCATTATGGAATATGATGCAGGTAAGCTCAATATATACGCCTCCAAGGATTATCAGGTGCTGACCAACGACCCGGTGTTTCCCTCAATGCTGGCTATCGACAGTTATTGGAAACAGGTCGGCGGTATGAACTTCCTGCCCGGCGGTGTCCGCTCCACCGACCGCTTTGCCCGCGCCGATTATTTTATCCACCATATTCCCACGGCACACAAGACTTCGGCCGAGGCACTGCCCGAGCTGATGTCAATTATGGTAAATGTGAGCGTTCCATTCAATTATGAGATTCCCGGTCAACCGGAATTATCGACCACACAGTGGCTCACCGTGAGCGATGTGAACCGTGGCCGATATTACATGAAGTTTGCCGATTCGGAGGGTGCATTCTATGTCGATCTGTCACGTCTGTCGCTTCATCCCGGCTCGCCGGTGCTCAAGCTCGACACCTCACGCCACACAGATTTCTTCGGCTGTATGAACGACCGTCTTTTAAAATCCCGCCCTTTCAATCCGATGTGGTGATCCGATAAAATATCATTAATGTTCATAAAATTTCGCGTATGCGGTTCGCCACATGCGCGTTTTTTTGTACCTTTGGAGTCTCTAATATCATATCGACGCATGAGCAAATTCGTACATCTTCACGTTCACAGTCAGTATTCACTCCTCGACGGACAAGCCGCCATTCCAGCCATTGTCGACAAGGCCATTGCCGACGGAATGCCCGGTGTAGCCCTTACCGACCACGGCGTGATGTACGGTATCAAGGAGTTCACCAACTACGTAAACAAGAAGAACAAGCCTGTACAGGGCGAGATAAAAGACCTCGGCAAGCGTCTCAAGCAGCTACAGGCAGGCGAGGCTCCGGCCAAGGGCGAAAGCATCGAAGGTATAGAAGCTAAGATAGCCGAACTCAAGGGCCGTATATTCAAGCCCATCATCGGATGCGAAATGTATGTGGCTGAGGGCAGCATGCTCGAACGCAACGACAAGCGAGACACCGGCCGGCATCTCATAGTGCTCGCCAAAAACTATACCGGGTACCGCAACCTCATCAAACTCGTATCCAAGGCATGGACCCAGGGCTTCTACTTCCACCCGCGCACCGATCATGAGCAGTTCCTGCAACACCACGAAGGTCTCATAGTTTGCTCGGCCTGCCTCGGCGGCGAGATACCCAAGTTGCTGGTACGTGGCGATATCGAGGAAGCCGAACGGCGCGTCAGGTGGTGGAAAGACCTCATGGGCGACGATTACTATCTGGAATTGCAACGTCACAAAGCTACTGTGCCACGTGCCAACCACGAGGTGTACGAGCTGCAGAAGCAGATCGAGCCCGAGATTATCCGCATAGCTCAGAAATACGGCATCAAACTCATTGCTACCAATGATTCACACTTTGTCAACGAGGAGGACGCCGAGGCGCACGACCACCTGATATGCATCTCGACCAAGGCCGACCTCAACGACGAAAAGCGCATGCTCTACACCAAGCAGGAGTGGTTCAAGACCACTGACGAGATGAGCCGCCTCTTCGCCGACATCCCGGAGGTGATCTCCAACACTCTCGAAATCGTCGACAAGGTGGAGATATACAGTATCGACCACGGCCCTATCATGCCCAACTTTGCCATCCCGGCCGAATTCGGCTCGGAAGACGAATACCGGCAGCGCCTTACCGAGGAGGATCTGTTCAACGAGTTCACCCGCGACGAAAAGGGTAACGTGGTGCTCTCGCAGGCCGATGCCGAAGCAAAGATTGCCAGGCTCGGCGGATATGAGAAACTATATCGTATCAAATTTGAGGCCGACTATCTGCGAAAACTCGCCTATGAGGGCGCCGAGAAACTCTATCCCACCCCCTTCAGCGACGAATTGCGTGAGCGCATCGACTTCGAACTGTACATCATGAAGACCATGGGCTTCCCGGGTTACTTCCTCATCGTGCAGGACTTCATCCGCGCCGGCCGCGAGAAGCTCGACGTCTCCATCGGTCCGGGCCGTGGATCGGCAGCCGGCTCGGTCGTGGCCTACTGCCTCGGCATCACCAAGATCGACCCGCTGAAGTATGATCTGCTGTTTGAACGTTTCCTCAACCCTGACCGTATTTCGCTCCCCGATATCGACGTTGACTTCGACGACGACGGCCGCGCCCGCGTACTCAAATATGTTACAGAGAAATACGGTGAGCCAAATGTGGCGCACATCATCACATACGGCACTATGGCTGCCAAATCGGCCATCAAGGACGTAGCCCGCGTGGAACAGCTGTCTATACCCGAAGCCAACCGACTCACCAAGCTAATACCGGCTCACATGCCGATGAAAAACGGCAAAGAGTTAAAGCCAACCTTATCCAACTGCTACGAATACGTACCGGAGTTTCAGGCCGAACTTCAGAGTCACAATCCTCTAATCACCAACACACTGAAATACGCCAAGTCGCTCGAGGGCAACGTACGCAATACAGGGGTACATGCCTGCGGCGTCATAATATGCCGCGACGATGTAAGCGACTGGGTACCCGTATCCACTGCCGACGACAAGGAGGAGGGCAAACTGCTCGTAACCCAGTATGAAGGCTCTGTAATCGAGGAAACAGGCCTCATCAAGATGGACTTCCTCGGCCTCAAGACTCTCTCGATAATAAAAACAGCGATAGCCAATGTAAAAGCCCATACCGGCGAGGACCTGGATATTGACTCGATCGACATCACCGATCCGCTCACCTACGAACTCTACTCGGCCGGGCGCACTGTAGGCACGTTCCAGTTCGAGTCGGCCGGCATGCAGAAGTATCTGCGCGAGCTCAAGCCCTCGACATTCGAGGACCTCATAGCCATGAATGCCCTCTACCGTCCGGGGCCTATGGATTATATACCCGACTTCATCGACCGCAAGCATGGCCGCAAGCCCATCGAGTATGACCTCGACGTGATGGAACGCTATCTCAAGGATACCTACGGCGTTACCGTATATCAGGAGCAGGTCATGCTGCTGTCGCGACTGCTCGCCAATTTCACCCGCGGCGAGAGCGACACCCTGCGCAAGGCAATGGGTAAGAAACTCATCGACAAGATGAACGCCCTCAAGACCAAATTCCTTGCCGGCGGCCAGGCCAACGGCCATGACCCCAAAATCCTCGAAAAGATATGGGCCGACTGGGAGAAGTTCGCCTCATACGCCTTCAACAAGTCACACGCCACCTGCTACTCATGGGTTGCATACCAGACCGGCTATCTCAAGGCCCACTACCCCGCCGAATACATGGCCGCCGTGCTCACGCACAACCGCGCCGACTCGGCCAAGCTCGTCAACTTCATGGACGAATGCAAGAGCATGGGCATCACTGTCAAGGGCCCCGACGTCAATGAATCGGTGCGCGACTTCGGTGTTACGACAGGCGGCGACATCCGCTTCGGACTCTCGGCCATCTCGGGTATCGGCGACACGGTCGTAGACGAAATCGTTAAGGCGCGTGGCGACGAACCCTTCAAGGACATATACGATTTTGTGGAGCGAGTGCCATCGCAGTCGATCAACCGGCGCGTGTTCGAGAACCTTGCTTTGGCCGGTGCATTCGACTGCTTCGGCCAGTTCAAGCGCGAGGATCTCGTCGACGACGGAGGCGGTCACCCGGGTGACTCCACACCCGAGATACTGCTGCGCTACGGATCCCTGCATCAGAATGCAATGCGCAAGCAGGAGGCCTCGCTGTTTGACTTCGACGACGAGCAACTCAACACCGAGGCCCGTCCACGCATTCTCCCGGCTCCGGAATGGAGTCAGATAGTGCGCCTCGACAAGGAGCGCGAACTCGTAGGCATGTACCTGTCGGCACATCCGCTCGACCCATATTACATCGAGCTTAATTATGGCACGACATTCCGCCTTGCCGAGCGCGACGACTCGCCGCACACCGACGGCCAGGAAGTGTGCTTCGGCGGCATAGTCACCGAGCGCACCGAGCGTACCACCCGCCAGGGCAAGCAGATGCTCATCATCAAGCTCGAGGACTTCTCGGGCACCACCGAGATAATAATGTTTGAGGAGCAGATGCGCGAATACGGACACTATGTGGCCGTAGGACGCCCGATCCTGGTGCGGGGCGTTTACAAGGCCAACCGCTTCAACGGCGAGCTGCGTTTCAATATCACCTCGATCCGCCCGCTCGACGATTTCAAGGGCAAGATGGTGCAGGAACTCAACGTCAATCTCACCCGCTCGCAATGCCACTCCGAAATCTCCGACATGATTCTCGGCCAGCTCAACGAGGGCGAGGGACAGCCTGTCACCCTCAACTTCCTCATTGATACCCAGCTCGAGGGCCGCACACAGAAACTCAAACTGTCGTCGGGCAAGCACATTCGCGTCAACCGGCAATTTCTCAAGAAACTCAC
This sequence comes from Muribaculaceae bacterium, assembly GCA_017624155.1. GTDB lineage: Bacteria > Bacteroidota > Bacteroidia > Bacteroidales > Muribaculaceae > CAG-873. The sequence continues at coordinate 41,814 of JAGANS010000072.1, forward strand.
CGACCAGGAAATTCAATTCAATCTAAACTAATATATCTTAAAATGGCAAAAAACTTTACTGACGAAAACGTCAAAGAAATCATCGCCACCGGCAAGCCCGTCATTATCGACTTCTGGGCCACATGGTGCGGTCCCTGCATGGGCATGGCTCCGCTGATCGACCGCCTGTCCGAAGAATACGAAAGCCGCGTCGAGATCGGCAAATACAACATCGACGAGGAGAGCGATCTCACCACCGAATACCGCATAATGTCCATCCCCACCCTGCTCTTCTTCAAGAACGGCAAAAAGACCGACATCCGCCTCGCCGGCTCACAGACCGAAGCCACCCTCCGCGCCAAGATCGACGAGCTTCTCGCGCTCTGAATACATAAACTGCAAATATAAAAAGAATCTTCGCCATCAACTGCAGCGAAGATTCTTTTATATTTGCACCTAATAGCTTAGAGGTTACAGATTCGGCCTATACCGATCACACTGTTGAGTTTATGATAAGTCAATACGAACATGAACGGACGGTCGAAACGCATCGTCACCTCATTCTCAGGATAATATCCGGCGCCCTTAAGTACGTTCACAGCCGTTGCAGCCGTTAATCTGACTTCATTCTCATCAACTGAGAAATCCGTCTGTTGGAACGCCGTCAATTTATTAGGACCCATCCAGTTATGCTGTATTTTGCCAAGTTTGTCAAGAGTCACTCCCTCATTTTCATCAGCCCACAATCCAAGATGCTCATATATCGGCAAAAGGTTTAATTTATTTGTCACTTCAAAGCGTGGGAAAAACAGTTTTACGGTATATAGGCTTAATTGATCAACAGCCTTATTCCATTCATCATACGACAAAGATTTAGAAAGATCGCTAATTTCTACACCTTCCGCCGGCAAAATCAGTGATAAATCCCAGTAGTTTGTCAGGGCAGTTTTTATCATCTCAAACCGGTCAGTCTTGGTATATGATGCAGTTTCTTTCTTATACATCATGTCGACATTACCATTTCGCTCGGTACCGAAAAATTCGGCCGGCTCGGTCTCGCCTTCGTAGAATGGCTGAAACCATGTGGCTCGAAACTGCAATGTATTAAAGATGTACACTAAATCTAATGGGAATGTCTTGTCGATGAATTCTGAAATCTCTCCTTTTGTGCGATCGCTAACCCAGGCATTCATAAGCTTCACTGTTTCGGGATCATCAAACAAGACTCCATTTACATCGGCATAATAGTTCTGCCTCATCTGCTTTGGATAATCCTTATTCAGTTTACAAAAATACTTAGAATACCATACAGAATTATAGAGATTCAAGCTTTTGTTGGACGACAGATACCTCAGAAGCTTATTATTTACGATATTGAATGTCGACAAGTCGGAGCAGCCATTCATAGCCATAATGTCATTGCTCATCTTGTCTCCGCAACTGTTGGCCAACATCGCAAGAGTGAACGATGCGCTCAGCGGTGAGAATACAAAGTTATCGTCATCGCCACCACATACTTTATCATAGTTATCGGCAATAGCATTGGCGAATTCAAAGCCGAGCTTATCGATTCCTTCTTTAACTCCGGATTCTTCAACAGTAATCGCCAATTCATCCATTGGAGGAATCTCGCCGCCCTCATACCAGCCGTCGTACTTCCCTTCATTTTCGTCTGAGCAACTGCCCAAAAAGGCACCGCCAAGCAGACACGCCATAATCAGTTTAAATTTCATATATAAGGATATAATACATTGTTAATTTGCCCAAGGCACATCATGCTTTTCAATCCATAAACTATAGAATGCACCGTTATAACCATCATACTGAATTCCATATTCTGGATGATCATATTCTTGTCCTTTCGTTAAATCAAATACCCCTTCTAGAAAAAAACCATTTGATTTACCGTTTAGTCCCCAATTAAAATGAAGATATCTTACAACATTATCAGTAATTGATCCCAACTTGTAAGTCCCGTTTTTTAGATCATCAATCACATAATGATAAATTCGTTCACCTTTTAACCATGCTCCATCTGCAATTAGGGCATGCGCCGGAGAGTTCAATGAAACGTACGCTATACCTTCTCCTTTATTCTTTTCAAATCGATCAGTTAAATCCCTAATATTTGTAATTTCAACATAGAGGAATTTATTGCCTAATGTATTCTTTAATGCATTACATGCATCATTATCATATACTCCAGTACCATGATCATAATAATCGGCATTAGATCTATTGCCCATTTCCCTAACCAATCTACCAATCATCTGATGCGTAGCTATATCTGCATCGCATGTATTAAGATGAGTATCCATTTCTGATTGACTGGGTGAAAGATACGGGAAATATATATGCGACTTTATACTTTTCCAGTTAAGAGTTTCATTATTTATGGGACAGCCTTCAAATGAATACACAATGGTAGTTGGCATTTCAAAATAAGATAGAATTTCAGTTATTGCCAAAGGAGCACACCCTGCTATTTTATTGGGGCTATATAAATTAGCAGGCCAGCCCAAGCCCCAACACGTTTCGAGATTCGGGCCTTTTTTTATATTAACGAACACTGTCTTATCATATGGCTGGAGTATGGGATCAACACCGATGATACCATTAGCACTCATTTCTCTTTTCACATAATTGGTAGCTTGGCTGATAATAAATTGAGTCGTTTCATCCGCCAATGCTAATTCATTGTTAATATCGCCTTGTTCAACTACAGCAAGTACTGGCGACACATTTGATGGCACAGAGACTAATACATATCCCTCCCCATTATCAAAGTTCACAGCATATACCAAACTGTCTAATGTGCTTCGTGAATGATTATCTGATGTAAAGACATAAACATTCTCTTTATTTATACCATAATAACTTCTACCATTATTAGTTGACATTGCCTCAACAGCTATTGTTATGGCGTCATCTACAGTACGCGATTTGTGATAGGTTGAATAATTTGATGATTCAAAGTTAAAGTCATCATTTTCTTGCACAGAACAAGAAGAAACAATAAATGATAAGGAAATAAATAAGAATAATTTATTCATAATTTTTGATTTGGTTTATATTTGACTGCAAATATAACAATAAATTTCATATTTTACAACAAAATTAATATTTATTTGACAAAAAACTAAAACCAGCATATAATAAGCCCGCAATCGAAACTGCGGGCTCCGGATTTTTATAGCTTTCAGAGTTATTCTTCCTCGGGGACGGGGATTTGGGCGGCGAGCTGGTCGTTGAGGCGGGCGAGCTGACGCTCAAGCTTCTCGAGGGTGATCTGCAATTTACGCTGACGCTGCAGAGCCTTGGCATAGCGGTCGCTGTTGGCAAAGGCGGCAAGCTGCTTGCCGGTGAGTTTTACAGATACCTTGCCCTTTGTGCCGACAAGCTCCACTTCGACGGACTTGCCATCGGAAGCATTTATTGCATCGACAACCGGAGCGGCCTGCTCCTGTGTGAGCGACATTATCTCGGAGCCCTCTACTTCGACCGACTGTGCCGGGGATGTGGTCACACCGCCCACACGCAGCGAATTGAGGCCGATGCGACGACCGGCCACATTGGCTACCACAAACATATATCCGTCGGGGTCGACACGCGCCTGCAGGCAGTTGCTGTTCATTTCCTTGCCGGTATAGGCATCCTTGTCGACAAAATAGCCCTCGGTACCGGCCACATCTACCTTACGGAACTGCGGCGCGAGCGCCTCGACATCGGCCTGCACCTGCTGCAGCTGCAACTCGTCGGCGGCCAGACTGTCGCGCGTAAGGTTGGCCAGGGCGGTAAGGCGCACCGATGTGCCGGCCTTGCGCTCGTCGAGGCAGTCGCGGTATTTCTTGTCGAGTGTGTCGAGCACCACTATGGCAGAGTCGTAGTTGCGGGCATCGACCAAGGCCTGAGCCTTAACGAGCAATTCGCCGGCGGCCTCGCGGCGGCTGTTATCGCCGCAACCTGCGGCGGATATGGCCAGTATCAGGGCTATGGCTGCCCCGGTGAGCTTATGTGCGCTGTACATCTTTTACTCCTTTCACGGTTTTTAGTTTTCGGATAAGCTGGTTTAGCGACTCCTGATTCTCGATGCCCACAACAACATAGCCCTGGAACAGGCCGTCGTGACTTTCTATCGAGATATTGCGGAGCGAAGTCGATTTCTCCTTATTAATTATTGAGGTTATATTGGTGACTATACCTATATCATCGCGGCCCACTATACGCAGAGTGGCGCCAAACTGAGCGCCGATCTTACCGCTCCACCGGGTATTGATCACGCGATAAGGATAGCGGCGCCTGATATTGGCAGCATTGGGACAGTCGGCGCGATGTATCTTGATTACGCCCTCGGCTGAGATGAAGCCGAACACATCGTCGCCATAGATCGGATTGCAGCAGCGGGCCAGGCGATAGTTGATTCCCTTGATGCCCTCGCCTATCACCACCACATCGCTGTCGGTGGCGTTGCCGTCGGCATCGGCTGTCGGTGGCTGCATCACGTATGTGTCGGCCGACACATTGCGGGTACCCTCGGTGGCCTTGCGCTCCATATCGAGCCAGGTTTCTATCACATCGTTCACCTCGAGCTTCTCGCCGGCAATATCGGTGTAGAAATCGGTGATATTCTTATATCCGAGTTTTTTCGCCACTTTGGATATGGCGGCGTCATCAAGCTCCACTTTGCGGTTTTTACAACGGCGCTGCAGCATCTCTTTGCCGAGGTCGCCGGCACGACTCTCTATTTCTTTGAGCGTGACGCGGATCTTGTTGCGTGCCTTTGAGGTGGTGACAAAGTTGAGCCAGTCCTGCTTGGGCTGCTGCGAGGGCGAACTCATTATTTCTACAGTGTCGCCGCTCACGAGGCGGTAATTGATCTTCTGGTTCTTGCCGTTGACACGTCCGCCGGTACAATGCGCGCCGAGATTGGTATGTATCATGAACGCGAAGTCGAGCAATGTAGCGCCGAGCGGCAGGTTGTACAGGTCGCCGCGGGGAGTGAACACAAATACCTCCTTGTCGTAGACATCCATGCGCATATTGCGCATCAGCTGGAGCGGGCCTGAGTCGGCTGTCTCCAGAATATCGCGTACATTATTCATCCACTGGTCGAGGCCGCCCTCACTCTTTATGCCCTTATATTTCCAGTGGGCCGCCAGGCCCTTTTCAGCGATGAGGTCCATGCGGCGGGTGCGTATCTGCACCTCCACCCAGCGGTTGGCGGGTCCTTTCACGGTGATATGCAGAGATTCGTAGCCGTTGGACTTGGGGATGGAAATCCAGTCCTTCATGCGCGATGGATTGGGTGTGAACATATCGGTGATGAGCGAGTATGCAAGCCAGCAGTCGCTCTTTTCCTTCACACCCTCAGAATCGAGCACGATGCGTATGGCAAAGAGGTCGTAGATGCCGTCGAGGTCATTCTTCTGCTTCTTCATCTTGTTCCAGATGGAGTAGATCGACTTAGTACGGCCCTTGATCTCGAATCTGAGTCCGGCTTCCTCAAGCTTCTTCTTCACCGGAGCTATGAAGTCGGCTATATAGGCGTCGCGCGATGTCTTCGTCTCGTTGAGCTTACGGGCGATGCGAGTGTAGATGTCGCGGTTGTTGTATTTGAGCGACATATCTTCGAGTTCGCGCTTTATTGCATACAGACCCAGGCGGTGGGCCAGTGGAGCATAGAGATAGTTGGCCTCCAGCGCCACCTCGCTCACATGCCGCTGATCCGGATGATGGTTGATGGCTTTCATAAGCACGAAGCGGTCGACTATCATCAGGATAATCACTCGGATATCCTCGGCAAAGGTGAGCAACAGGTTGCGGAAATTCTCCGACTGCACCGACGGAGCCTTGGCATAAAGCTCCGACACCTTGATCAGGCCACCTACCAGGCGCGCCACATCCTCGCCCCACTCTGCCTCGAGACTTTCGCGGTCGCGGAATCCGTGACGGCAGGGATTGAATAATAGCATCGCGATAGTCATGTTGCGGTCGGGCGCTATCTGCTCGCACAGTGCCAGGGCGGTGTCGAGGCTGCGCCATACGGGATTGACACCGAAGCTATCGCGGTGCAGAAAGCCTCCGCGCACAGCCTCGGCAATATCATGCCGCAGGCGTCCGATATCAGCCGGCGTCACATTATCGCCAAGACGACGCATCAATTTACGGTATGTACCGGCTATATGCGCCCTCTCTTCATCGGTGAATGTCAGTACCTCCATAGTGCAAATCTTAGAAATTGAATCCGGAAACGAAAAAAATACGGGCCGCCGGCGGCTCGGCGCCGGCGGCCTCATGGCTTATTCAGCCGCGGGAGCCTCGGCCTCAGCAGCATCTTCGGCGGATTTCTGCGCCGACTGCATCTCCTCCTTGAAGTCGGTGATACCGGCCTCAAGCAGCAGATTGTACCACTGAAAGAGCTTACGGATGTCGGAATCGTGCACACGGTCGCGGTCGAAGTCGGGCAGCACCTCACCGAAGAATTCGCGCATGGCGCTGTCATTGGCAAAAGCCTTTACATCAACCGGCTTGCACTCGGTCTTGGCCTTGACAAGCTCGAGCACGTCGGCCAGTGGGATATCGTCGCCCGTAGTATACATGGCGATATCACCGAGCGACATCACTTTGTCTCGTGCATAGGCAGGCATACGCTTACCGTTGGCTATCGATTCTACAATCAGCATATTACGGCCCTGGCTCACCAGGCGATAGAGGCCGGGCTTGCCGGCTATTGACAGGATAGTCTTTATCATTGCGGATATATCTATTGTTTATTTTTCCGCAAATTTACAAAATAAAGTGTAAACAAAGGGTTAAATTTCGTAACTTTGTAGCTCGAACAGGTAAATTGAATTCCAATGTGGCTATTTTTCAAACATCTCATACAACTGCTGCTGTCGCCGTCGCGTGGCTGGGAGGACATCTCCGAAGCCGGCCGCTCCGTCGATGATATCCGACGCACTGGCTATTATCCGCTTATCGGCATCACGGCTCTGTCCGAGTTCCTGCGTCTGCTCTACGGCAACAGTCCGTCGGTTGTCGACCTGCTGCTGTCGGCCATCGCCGTGGCCGGCACGATGTTTGCCTCAATGTACCTCGGCAGGCTGTTGCTCGACATGACACTGCCAAAGTGCACCGACGGACACTTCAACCCTACCAAAGTCGACTGCTTCACAACATACCTGCTTGGCATCGACTGCCTGTTCCTGATATTCGCCAACGCCATGCCCGCACACATGACGTTTGTAAACTTTCTGCCACTGCTGTCGTTGATCATAATATTCAAGGCGACACAGTATCTCGACATCCGCGAGGATTCGCGCCTCAATTTCACCATACTGGCTATCATTGCCGTTATCGTGATTCCTATTGCGCTGGGCTCGCTCCTCCTACTCTTTATCTGACACACTATGGCACAGAAACTTAAATTCAAGGAAATAAATATCAAGAACCGGCGCGCCACATTCGACTACGCCATCACCGACACATACACGGCCGGCATAGTGCTCACGGGCACCGAAATAAAATCGATACGCATGGGTAAAGCCTCACTCGTCGACACGTTCTGCTACATCAACGACGGCGAGGTGTGGGTCAAGAATATGTACATTGCCGAATACTTCTACGGCACTTACAACAACCATACCGAGCGCCGTGACCGCAAACTGCTGCTCAACCGCAAGGAAATTCGCGAACTGCGCAAAGACAGCGAATCGCCGGGCTACACCATCGTACCCCTGCGCCTGTTCATATCGCAGAAAGGCTATGCCAAGCTCGTCATCGGCGTAGCTAAAGGCAAGAAGGAATACGACAAGCGACAGTCGATCAAGGAACGCGATGACAAGCGCGAACTGGCCCGCGCATTTATGAAATGAAAGACGTCTTCATAAGCTACAGCCGCAAGGATTCTGTGACCGCCGACCGTATCTGTGCAGCCCTTGACCGCGCAGGTATCTCATACTTCATTGACCGCAGGGGCATCGGCGGCGGCATGGAATTTCCCGAGGTGCTCGCGCAGGCAATAGTCGACTGCCGTGTGTTCCTGTTCCTTGCAAGCGCCAATTCATACAAGTCGCGATTTACCAACAACGAGGTAACCTTTGCCTTCAACCGCAAGCCCAAGAACTGTCTGCTGCCATATATCATCGACGGCTCGGAAATGCCTCTTAGCCTCGACTTCACATTTGCCGGCATCAACCGCCGCAACATCAGCGAGCACCCAGTCGACACCGTGCTCATCGATGACATTCTGAATATGCTCGGCCGCAAACGCACAAACGCCGGGGCCACGGCTACTCAGCGCGACATCACTGTAGCATACGTCAAGGACAACTATCTATATATAGTCTTCGCATACACGGGCAAACGCATCAAGCTTAATCTTGAGAGTCTGGCCGGTCTTTCAACCCAAAATCTCATAAACCGTCTCAACGACATATCGCCCGCCGGCGACATCACTCCGTCGGACCATTTTCCAGGCCTCGCATATTGCCGGCAACACGCAGCCGACACCCTCGTAAGCGCCGACTATGTATATCTCATCTGCCACAATACCGACGGCAAAGCCTACGGCGAAGCTTACGCACAGAAAGACACGATTAAAAATCCACGGCTACGCATCAGCTATGCCTCATCGCTGTGTGCCTTTGCCGACACCTGCCTGATAAAAGCAGAGACACAAAAGGTACTGGTTTATGGCGACGAGGCCGTAAGACTTGAAGCAGGTGACGGCGTCGTGGAGATACAGCAAGTCTACACGACCGGAGCCCCTGCGCCTCTGAGTCTCAGCACACTATTCAAGGGCATTGCGCTGCAACACTGTATAGCCGCAGGTATCGCAGGCAACAGCATTCTGCTCGACATCATCGGATTTGACCTCAAACTGCGGATATTCGACAACGACAAACTCACCGAAGAAATACAGCTCATTGACAAAGACGCGTGTATACCCTCGCGCAGCACATGCGATATTGAATGCCGTGATTTTCCACAAATACGACTGTATGCCGACGATTGTATGCTGCGCGACTCTCTGGCCATACCGGGCAATGGCAAAGTCAGCTTCGCAGTCGATACGGCACGCGACATTAAAGGCGGATTCGACGGCCGCCACGGCCACATAGACCTACTGTGACAATTTATACACCGTTTTCAGAATACGAGGCCTCCTAATTTCAGCAAAATTAAAAAGCCGCTCTCGTATTTTTTTATTAACTTTGCATCACTGACTAACCATAACCTCACATATCGAATCATGAACTTATTCGAAACCCTGACTCAGAAAGCTAAGTCACAGCGCCAGCGCATCGTGCTCCCCGAGGGCACTGAGTCGCGCACTCTCAAAGCCGCCGACAAGATACTCGCCGACGACATCGCGGACATTATCCTCATCGGCGATCCCGAAGAAATCAAGCGCATGGCCATTGAGATGGGCCTCACCCACATCCTCAAGGCCACTATCATCAACCCCAACGACAACCATGTCATAGATCGCTACGCCCCGCTGCTCTACGAGCTCCGCAAGCACAAAGGCATGACCGAGGAGCAGAGCCGCCTTACAGCCGCCAACCCCCTCTTCCTGGGATGCCTGATGGTTAAAGCCGGCGATGCAGACGGCGAGGTGGCAGGCGCACAAAATACCACCGGCAACGTGCTCCGCGCCGCATTTCAGGTTATCAAGACCCGTCCGGGTATCAACGTCGTGTCGGGCGCCTTCCTGATGCTTCTTCCTCAGGGACTTCCCTATGGCGAGAACGGCGTCCTCGTATTTGCCGACTGCGCAGTTGTGCCTGATCCCGATGCACGCGAGCTCGCCCAGATCGCCATCTGCTCGGCTCAGACAGCCCGCGACCTCGTGGGCGTACAGCCCCGTGTGGCCATGCTCTCGTTCTCGACCAAGGGTTCGGCAAAGCACGAGCGCGTCGACAAAGTAATCGAGGCTACAAAGATCGCCCACGAGATGGATCCCAACCTCCTCCTCGACGGCGAACTTCAGGCCGATGCAGCCATCGTGCCGTCCGTCGCCCATAAGAAAGCTCCCGAAAGCACTCTCAGCGGCAAGGCCAACGTCCTCGTCTTCCCCTCTCTCGAAGTAGGCAATATCGCCTACAAGCTCGTACAGCGTATCGGCGGTGTAGAGGCCATCGGCCCCATTCTTCAGGGCCTTGCAGCCCCGGTGAGCGACCTCTCGCGCGGCTGCTTCCCCGAGGACATCTACAAGACAATTATCCTTACCTGCTGTCAGGCTATCGGCTCAAAGCAGAAATAACTCACTATACGACCAATCATGAAAATCCTCGTAATAAATTCGGGCAGCAGCTCGGTAAAATACAAGCTCATCGACACTACCACCGAGCAGACTCTCGCCGAAGGCGGAGTTGAGAAGATCGGCCTTGCCGACGGGTTCCTCAAATACAAACGCAAGGACGGATCCAAAGCCATTCTCGAACTCGGGCTCACCGACCACAAGGGTTCTATCCAGGCCATCCTCAACATGCTCACCGATCCCAACGAAGGCTGCATCAAGAGCTATGACGAGATTGATGCCGTAGGCCATCGCGTGGTACACGGCGCCGAGAAGTTCACCGAGAGCGTGGTAATCACCGACGAAGTGAAGGACATGATCCGCCAGTGCTACGACCTCGCACCCCTCCACAATCCAGCCAACATGACAGGTATCGAAGCTATCACAGCACTCATGCCCGATGTGCCTCAGGTAGGCGTATTCGACACCGCGTTCCACCAGACGATGCCCCCCAAGGCATTCATGTATGCCCTCCCATATAATTTTTATAAGGAAGACGGCGTGCGCCGCTACGGCTTCCACGGCACCAGTCACCGCTATGTATCGCAGCGCGTGTGTGAGTTCCTCAATGTGGACATCACCAAGCAGCGTATCATCACCTGCCACGTGGGCAACGGCGGCTCGATCACAGCCGTAAAGTATGGCAAGAGTATCGATACATCCATGGGCCTCACTCCCACCGAAGGCCTCATGATGGGCACACGTGTGGGCGACGTCGATCCCGGCGCCCTCACATTCCTCATGCTCAAACACCATCTCACACCCGAGCAACTGCAGACAATCATCAACAAGCAGAGCGGCATGGCCGGCGTCACCGAGATTTCGAGCGACATGCGCGAAATTGAGGCAGCCGTCAACGCAGGCAACGAGCGCGCCAAACTCGGCCTCGACATGTACGAGCTCCGTATCACCAAGTATATCGGTGCGTACGCAGCCGAGATGGGCGGTGTCGATATAATCGTCTTCACCGGCGGTGTTGGCGAGAATCAGACAGGTCTACGCTCAGACGTATGTGCCCCCCTCGCATTCATGGGCGTGGAGATCGATGCCGAGGCCAACAAGGTACGCGGTGAGGAAGCACTTATATCCACACCGTCATCGCGTGTCAAAGTATGCGTCATACCCACCGACGAAGAACTGATGATCGCCCGCGATACCGAGGCCCTCGTGAAAAAGTAACACAACACCCATACATATCCACCGAGCCCGGAGCACATACCTCCGGGCTTTTTTGTGGCCACTTCCGACTAAAAAAGCCCTTTCGCACAACATACTCCCCCTATTTTTCGTTAAAGTAGCATTATATCCATTGCCGGATGAAAAAAAAATATTAACTTTGCACGTTTTAGCATCTATTCGGTATACAAACGAGAAATGAGACAACTAAAAATTACAAAATCTATCACCAACCGCGAGAGCGCGTCGCTTGACAAATACCTGCAGGAGATTGGCCGTGAGGAACTGATCTCGGTAGAAGAAGAAGTTGAGCTTGCACAGCGCATCAAGCAAGGTGACCAGGCAGCTCTCGAAAAACTCACACGTGCCAACTTACGCTTCGTAGTTTCGGTAGCCAAGCAGTACCAGAATCAGGGCCTCACGCTTCCCGATCTCATCAACGAAGGCAATCTCGGGCTGATTAAAGCCGCACGTAAATTCGATGAAACGCGTGGTTTCAAGTTTATCTCTTACGCCGTATGGTGGATACGCCAGTCTATCCTTCAGGCTCTCGCCGAGCAGTCGCGTATTGTGCGTCTTCCCCTCAATCAGGTAGGCTCACTCAACAAAATCAGCAAAGCCCTCAGCAAATTCGAACAGGAAAACGAACGCCGTCCGTCGGCCGAAGAGCTTGCCGAGAGCCTTGATGTTCCGGTCGAGAAAATCGCCGATACCATGAAGGTATCGGGCCGCCATATCTCGGTCGACGCTCCTGTTGTCGAGGGTGAGGACAACAGCCTCCTTGATGTGCTTACCAACGAAGACTCCCCGATGGCCGACGCATCGCTCAATCAGGAATCCCTGTCGAATGAAGTTGAACGCGCCCTGCGCCAGCTTCATGAACGCGAACGTGAGATCCTCAAGATGTTCTTCGGCATCGGATGTCAGGAAATGACACTTGAAGAAATCGGAGCAAAATTTGAACTTACACGCGAGCGTGTACGACAGATTAAGGAAAAAGCCATCCGCCGCCTCAAAGGTCAGAAGAGCAGGCTGCTCAAATCCTATTTAGGTCAGTAAGACCGATGCCCGCCCCCACAGCGGGCATTTTTTATTTCAGTTCATTAAACCATGACGCCATGCCGCTTGTTTACAATAAAACAAAAACACAGAATTATGCGCGTCACATATCTTGCCCACAGCGGCTTCATGGTTCAGACCGATGAAGTCATCCTCGTTTTCGATTACTACCGCGACCCTTCACATTCGGTAGTAAAGGCTCTCGAAAAGTACCCCGACATGCCGGTGGTATTTTTTGTAAGTCACAGCCATCCCGACCATTACAATCATGAGATATTCAACCTCGCACAAAACCACAAGCGCGTATATGTATTATCCAACGACGTTGTGGTACGCGAGACCGATCCGTCGCTTGCCATTCAGGGTATGAGCGTCGGCGATGTTGTCGAGAATCTGCCCGGCGGCATCAGCGTTAAGGCCTACGGCTCCACAGATGAGGGCGTAAGTTTCCGTGTCACTCTCAAGGACAACCGCACCTTATTCCATGCCGGAGATCTTAATCTGTGGCACTGGAAGGAAGAGTCTACCGAAAAAGAAGTAGCCAAGGCAACTGCCGAATTCAAGAAAGAACTCGGCCGCATAGCCGAGGAGAACTCTCACTTCGACGTGGCATTCTTCCCCGTTGACCTCCGGCAGGGTCAGGACTTCGCCCGGGGCGCTGTCGACTTTATCGAAGCAATCCGTGTATCAGACTTCTTCCCGATGCACTTTGACGGCGACGCCCACATCGCATGCGACTTCGGGGTGTATCCCTTCCACAACCAGGTCGAAACGGCATTCCACTGCCTGTACGACCCCGGACAATCAATCGAGCTCAACTATCCGGCACCTCCCTCACCAAAAATTTATACTATATTCTGACGTTCAACTATCTAAGACAGAGAGGCTGCCCCGACCGGGCAGTCTCTTTGTCTTTAAATACGTTGACCCTTGAGGTACACGGCGGCTATAGTCGGCTCGCTGTAGGCATGTATGATATAGGGCAGCGACGACGCATAGGATTTATAGATGACAAAAGAAGCATTCTTGCCAATGCTTATCGACCCGCAACGGTCGGAAAGCCCCATTGCCGCAGCTCCGTTGATGGACACCGCGTTAAGCGCGCGCTCGGGACTGAGCTTCATCTTTATACATCCGAGCGACATCACAAACGGCATACTTCCCGACGGAGACGAGCCGGGGTTGTAATCTGACGCCAGAGCGACAACACACCCCGCATCTATAGCTTTGCGGGCGGACCCGTAAGGCATACCGAGGAAGAACGACGCGCCGGGCAACATCGTAGCAACGGTATCCGACGCTGCAAGCGCCCGGATTTCTTCATCTCCGATGCGTTCAAGATGATCGACCGACATGGCTCCGTTGGCTATTCCTACCTGCACACCGCCCGAGCAGTCGAGCTCATTGGCATGAATCTTGGGAAGCATTCCGTATGGCGCGGCTGCCTTGAGGATACGGTCGGTTTCATCTACGGTAAAGAAGCCCTTGTCGCAGAATACATCAACAAAGTCGGCCTTACCGGCCATAAGAGGCAGCATATCAGCGATCACATGATCGACATAATCGCCTTGCCGGCCGGCGAAAGCTCGTCCCACGGCATGAGCGCCAAGGAATGTCGCCTTAATCTCAAGCATCGGAAAGCCAGCACGCAGACGCTCAATAACACGCATCATCTTCACCTCTCCCTCAAGGGTAAGACCATAACCTGTCTTGATCTCGATGGCTCCGGTACCCATTGCCATCACCTGCCTCAGACGACGTGCGGCAGCATCATACAGCTCGTCATCACTTACCGAATTGAGAAGATCCGACGAATTGAGGATTCCGCCGCCATTGGCAGCAATTTCCTCATAGGACTTGCCTTCTATCTTGTCGACAAATTCACCGGATCGGTCGCCGGCCCATACGAGGTGTGTATGCGAGTCACAGAACGCTGGTATCACGATACCGCCTTCGGCATCGAGCATATCATCGTTCAGCGGACAACTGCGCATCTCGCCGAAACCGGTAATCACCCCGTCGTAAAATCTCAGCCAGGCATTGTCGATGCAATAGACATCGTCCATCTCACGGCCACGCAGCCGGCGCACCGACGGATCCTGAATACCGATAAGGCGGCCAATATTCTTTATAATCATTGTTTGCGCAGGAATTCGACCGATTTTTCAATAAGCGGATACATCACGGTGTCGTTGTCAATGAACGGCACCTCGCGACGATATTCGGCGAGCCATTCCTCCTGAACCGGCGACGTCTTGTACGGACGGCGGAACTCCAGCGCCTGAGCAGCATTGAATATCTCGATGGCCAGCACACGCTCGGTATTCAGCACGACACGTGCCAGCTTTGTAGCGGCATTGGAGCCCATCGACACATGATCCTCCTGACCCTGCGACGATGGTATCGAATCGCAACTGCATGGCCAGCACAAGCCCTTAGACTGATTGACAACCGATGCGGCGGCATACTGTGGTATCATGAAACCGCTGTTGAGACCCGGTTTGGCAACAAGGAACGACGGCAGCCCGCGACTACCCGAAATGAGCTGGTAGACACGACGCTCCGAAATATTCGACAGCTCGGTGAGGGCCACGGCAAGGAAGTCCATCGGCTGCGCGATCGGCTCGCCATGGAAGTTGCCTGCCGATACGATGATGTCTTCCTCGGGGAATATCGTAGGATTGTCGGTAGGTGCGTTGATTTCCTCTTCAAGGCGTTCAAGTACATAATAATATGTATCCTTGCAGGCACCGTGTACCTGAGGGATGCAACGGAACGAATATGGATCCTGCACATGAGTCTTTGGTCGCGCGATGAGTTCGCTGCCTTCGAGCCAGTTGGTCATGACAGCGGCTGTCTCGATCTGCCCGCGATGGTTGCGTACCTCATTCACTTCCTTTCCGAATGGTTCTATACGGCCGTCAAAGGCATCGAGCGATATGGCTGCGATGCGGTCGGCGAGGTTCATCAGCCGGCCCGTGTGTATAAGGCTCCATACACCGTAGGCACTCATAAACTGTGTACCGTTGAGCAGGGCAAGGCCCTCTTTGGACTGTAGCTGAATCGGTTCCCAGCCCATCTCCTTCAGCACATCGGCCGACGGACGCAGTTCGCCCTTGTACTGTACTTCGCCAAGTCCGAGCAGCGGCAGCGACATGTTGGCAAGAGGCGCGAGGTCGCCCGAAGCTCCGAGCGAACCCTGTTGGCATACCCTGGGGAGTATATCATTATTGTAGAAGTCGACAAGGCGCTGCACCGTAGCAAGCTGCACACCCGAATTACCGTAGCTGAGCGACTGTATCTTGAGCAGAAGCATCAGGCGCACGATCTCGTCGGGGACGCGCTCGCCTACGCTGCACGAGTGCGACATCACAAGATTCTTCTGCAATGTAGCCAGCTGGTCGTGGTCGATGCTGATATTGCACAGCGACCCAAATCCGGTCGTGATGCCGTAGATAGGTTCCTTGGCATCCTGCATCTTGCGGTCGAGATACTCGCGGCATGCCGTGATTCTTCTCACGGCCTCATCGCTGAGCTCGAGTTTCATGCCCCTGCCGATGATTTCCTTTACACGTTCGATTGTAAGCCACTCGGGCGAGATATGATGTACTTCCATGTTTCAGAGTATGTCTTTGATAGAGTTATGAATCAGAGTGTCGTCGGCAAGATTGGGCATCGTCACTTTCAGGCCCGGAGTGCGCGCCATTTCGCGCTGTATGGCATCCATCGCGCCTTTGTTGCGGCCCCACGAGCGACGGGCGATACCGTTGTTGACATCCCACAGCAGCATCTCGCGGATACGGCGGTCGCATTCCTCGGATCCGTCGATCACCATACCGAAGCCACCGTTTACTACTTCGCCCCAGCCAACACCGCCGCCGTTGTGCAGAGACACCCAGGTGGCGCCGCGGAATGCATCGCCGATAACATTATGAACAGCCATATCGGCGGTGAACTGCGATCCGTCGGTTATATTAGATGTTTCGCGATATGGAGAGTCGGTACCGGACACGTCATGATGATCGCGGCCAAGCACCACCGGCGCGGTGATACGGCCATCACGTATAGCCTTGTTGAATTCAAGCGCTATACGGGCTCGGCCCTCGGCATCGGCATAAAGTATGCGTGCCTGCGAGCCCACCACAAGATGGTTGGGACCTGCTTCGCGTATCCAGTGCAGATTGTCGGCCAACTGGCCCTTGATGTCGTCGGGCGCGGTCATGAGCATATCTTCAAGCACGTCGCCGGCAATACGGTCAGTCTCAGCCAGGTCAGCGGCATCACACGACGAGCATACCCAGCGGAAGGGACCGAAGCCATAGTCGAAAAATCGCGGGCCCATGATTGCCTGTACATACGAGGGGTAGCGGAACTTGCCGTCATCGCCCATGATGTCGGCGCCGGCGCGCGACGATTCGAGCAGGAAAGCATTGCCATAATCGAAGAAGTACATGCCTCGGGCCGACAGTTTGTTAATTGCATCAACCTGTCGGCGCAACGAAGCCTTCACGGCCTCCTTGAATCTATCAGGCTCTTCGGCCATCATGCGCAATGAGTCTTCATAGCTGTATCCCACGGGATAATAGCCACCGGCCCAGGGATTGTGCAAAGATGTCTGGTCCGAACCAAGATCCACATGCACTCCACGTTCGGCAAGCCGCTCCCACAGATCTACTACATTACCCTGATATGCAAGCGAAACAGCCTCTTTATTTTCAACAGCATTCAGAGCGCGGTCGATAAGTTCGTCAAGATCGGTATGCACCTCATCTACCCATCCCTGAGCATGGCGCTTCTCTACAGCAGCAGGATTTATCTCAGCCGTTATACTTACAACGCCTGAAATTTTCGCAGCTTTGGGCTGAGCTCCCGACATGCCGCCGAGTCCGGCCGATACGAACAGCATGCCGCCGATATCGCCGCCGGGACGCATGGCACGCGCGGCATTCAGCACTGTGATTGTGGTGCCGTGCACAATACCCTGCGGGCCGATATACATATATGAGCCGGCCGTCATCTGTCCATACTGCGATACACCGAGAGCATTGAAGCGCTCCCAGTCGTCGGGCTTGGAATAGTTGGGGATAACCATACCGTTGGTCACAACCACGCGTGGAGCTCCGGGATGCGAGGGGAACAAGCCGAGCGGGTGACCCGAGTACATAACCAGTGTCTGCTCATCGGTCATTTCGCTCAGATATTTCATCACCAGGCGATATTGCGCCCAGTTCTGGAACACGGCGCCGTTGCCGCCATAAGTGATAAGTTCGTGAGGATGCTGGGCCACTGCCGGGTCGAGATTGTTCTGAATCATCATCATTATGGCAGCAGCCTGGCGCGAGTGCGCGGGATATTGGTCGATCGGGCGGGCGTACATGTCGTAATGCGGACGCAGGCGATACATGTATATGCGGCCGTAGTCGGCCAGCTCGCGGGCGAACTCAGGCGCGAGTTCAGCATGCATCTTTGCGGGGAAATACCGCAGAGCATTGCGCAGGGCAAGCTCTTTCTCGGCCGGCGTAAGGATGTCCTTGCGGCGCGGAGCATGATTGACTGTGTGGTCGTATTCGCGTGGCGCTGGCAGCGGATCGGGAATACCGGCAGTAATATCTTTCTTAAATTCTTCGAGTGTCATGACGAAGCTCTATTATCGGTCAATGGTTTTGTTTACGTTATCAAGTATCTCGGCACGGCGGCGCACAGCTTCGGAGGCTATAGAAGCGGCTTCGGAGGTAAGTTTGTCAGCCTTAGCACGGTCTTTGAGACCGGCGGCGTTAATTCGGACATTGAGATTGGCGCCGGCCACGGCAGCCTCAGCGGCTATGGCACCCACGCCGGCATCGCTCACCGAATTTGGGTTGCCGATACGCGCCATGGCATCGAGAAGATCAAAAGTCGCATAAGCCGCCTTCATCGTGCGCAGAGGCACCTCGGTGGCATACAGAGTGGCGCTCTCCAGGGCCTCGGCTCGTGCGGCTGTCTCCTCGTCGGTACCTTTCGGCATGCCGAACACGGCCATGATACGGTTGAAAGCTGCGGTATCCTCGTCGACAAGCGCCATAAGCGTATCAAGGAGCTTGCGGCCGCTGTCGGCATAGTCTGAGAACTCTTTCCAGCGTTCGTCCCAGCCCGGCTTGTGGGCCGAAAGGTTTGCCACCATTGTGCCGAGGGCGGCAGCGAGGGCGCCCATATAGGCCGATATTGATCCGCCGCCTGGAGCAGGCGATTCGGACGCTGTCTCGTCGGCGAAGCCGCGGCATGTTATATCCACGAGATTTTTCTCGCCTTTGCGGTCGGCGTCAATCATATATTCAATTACCTTTTCTTCGGGTACAAAAGGCTTGAGCTCGTCAAGGCCCATAGACTTTATAGCCATGCGCAATATCTCGTGTTCCGGCAGCCCGGTGGAGCGCTGCTGCTTCTCCAGAAAATATCGTCCGGCATCCACAAGAGCACGCTTGGGCACGAGGCCTACGATTTCGGTGCCGGTGACACGGATACCTCGGGCGGCGGCTGCGCGCGTCACTTCATCAAATGCCACATGCAGCGGTGTGGCGGCGATGTCGGTTATGTTCATCGACACCTGGGCGATACCATATTCGTCAATATACCATCCGATAGCCTTTGTACCCTTAAGGGTGCCGGGCTGCATGATTGTCTTGCCGTTCTCGTCCTTAAGCGGCTTGCCGGTGACTTTGCCACCTTCGCGCACCGGGCGTCCCTTCTCACGCACGTCGAAGGCAATGGCGTTGGCGCGGCGTGTGGAGGTGGTATTGAGATTGAAGTTGACAGCAATAAGGAAGTCGCGGGCACCGATTGTCGTGGCGCCGGTACGTGCGGCGGCTTCGTCATAAGGACGGTCGCCGAAATCGGGGCCTTTGCCCTCGTGATTCATCTTTTCGGGGAGCGCCTCATATTCGCCTGCACGGCATACGGCCAGATTCTTGCGCTCGGGCACTAAAGCGGCGGCCTCATAGCAATAGGTAGGAATACCGAGTTCAGTAGCCACACGCTCGGCAAGTTTACGGGCCATTTCGGCGCATTCCTCGAGGGTAATGCCGCTAACAGGTATAAGCGGACATACATCCGTAGCGCCCATGCGGGGATGCGCACCGTGATGCTTGCGCATATCGATAAGTTCGGCGGCTTTTTTAATTCCCTGGAACGCGGCCTCTACCACAGCCTCGGGCTCGCCGACAAAAGTGACAACGGTACGGTTTGTGGCCTCTCCCGGATCCACATCGAGCAGTTTCACATCGGCGGCATCAGTGATACTTTTGGTTATGGCGTCGATAACGGCGCGATCGCGGCCCTCGCTGAAATTGGGCACACACTCTATAAGGCGTTTTTCCATACTGGGATGAGTATAATGATTGTCAGGTAATGATTCTAAATAATAAAAAGCAGATGGGGCAGACCACCGTCCGCACCCATCCACAAAGATACAATCTTTTCCTGATTAATCAGCAAGTTTTCACTAAAAAAGCGAAATTTATCTATGGGATTCTCTGTTCCAGCCACCGCCAAGTGCCCTGTATAGGGCCGCTATTGCAAGATAGCGGTCGCGAACTGCATTGCTGTAATTAATCTGCGCGTCGAAATATCGGCGGTGCGCGTCGAGCACGTCGATATAGTTGATCGTTCCGCCTATGTATTGCTTGTTGGCGAGGGTCACATATTTGTAAGCCGCGTCGCGCAGTTGCCGGCGACTGTTTACAGTGGACATCGCCGACCTATATGTCACTGCGGCATCGGCGACCTCGGTGAATGCTGCCATCACGGCCTGCTCATAGCTCAGTCGCGTCTGCTCGTAGGCCGCTATCGTAGCCTTGTATTTGCGCCGGTTGCGTCCGAAATCGAATATCGTACCTGTGATATTGCCGAGCAGATATGTGAAGGGCGACGCAAACAGATGCGCGAAATCATCATTCTCCCATCCGCCGGTCAACGACAGACGTATCTTGGGAAACTGGTTGCTGTACGCCACACCGCAGTTTTCAAGAGCGGCCCGCAATCTCTGCTCTGCCGCACGGAGATCAGGACGACGTTCGAGAAGTGCCGACGGTACCCCCGACGGCATTTCCAGGACAAGGTCTTCATCAAAATAATGACTATCCATCCCATCGAGCCAGTCGGCCGGAAATCGTCCCATGAGAAGTGTTATGGCATTGCGGGCAACTTCGATACGGCGTTCCAGACTGGGGATCAAGGCTGCGGTAGTGGCATATTCTACCTGTGCCTGCTGATACACTAATTCCGAAGTAAGGCCACCTTCAAAGCGCAAGCGGGCTTTTTCGCGGGCCTCCTCACGTGTGACGAGTGTACGGCGTACGATATTGAGTTCGTTCTCAAATGCGACCAGATTGAAATAAGCTGTCGCAGCCTGAGAGATAAGTGTTATCTGCATAGCCCGCATATCTTCGACAGATGCCATGAACTGAGCCGCACTGCGCCGTCGTGCCGCACTCAGGCCGCCCCACATATCTATCTCCCAGTTGAGAGTAGCCTTGAAATCAGTTTCAGTATCAGGAACATATCCTTTGTCATGATAGTCATTGGTTTCGCGTGTCGCACCGACAATACCTGTGACAACAGGCATGTAGCAAAGCTTGTCCACACCATAAAGCTGCCGCAGCTCCTCGACACGTGCGGCCGCCGACATGAAATCGCGGTTGTGGTCGAGGGTTTCACTTATAATATAACTAAGTGTGGAATCAGTATAAAACTTCCACCATTCGATATCGGCTACACACAATGAATCGTTTACGAGTTCTCCCGGCACAGTCTGAGACGGCATGTCGAGCTGCGGAGGAACAAGATTTTTTGTGCCTGAACACGAGAGCGCCATCACAGGCAATAGCCCTACACATATTATATATATAGCTGAAGACAATCTGTTTTTCATTTTTTTGCAGGTTTATGTTGTCTGCGAGCGGCCAGGCGTGCCTTGGCCTTATACACCGCAACAAAAAAGAAAGGGACAAACACTATACCGGCCGTTATAGCCACAAGCATGCCGAAAAACACACCTGTACCGATATCACGGCGCGCTGCCGATCCGGGGCCTGTGGCAAATACCAGCGGCAACAGGCCAAGCATGAAGGCCAGCGACGTCATCACGATAGGCCTGAATCTCAGCCGTGCCGCATTGAGCGCCGCGCGCATCGCCGTCAGCCCGCTCTCTACGCCTTCCTTGGCAAATTCCACTATCAGGATGGCATTCTTGGCCACAAGACCGACAAGCATCACAAGACCTATCTGAAAATATATATTGTTCTCAAGACCGCATATCCATATACCGAGATACGCACCGACACCGGCTATCGGCAATGACAATATGACTGCCACGGGCACCGACCAGCTTTCATAAAGGGCTGCAAGGACAAGAAATACAAATACAAAAGCCAGACCGAGAACCATACCGGTATTTCCGCTCTCATGTTTCTGCTGGTACGACAGTCCGCTCCATTCAACGCCGATATTGTCACCAAAATTCTCGTCGACAAGCCGCTCAAGCGCATCCATCGCCTGACCTGTACTGTATCCGTGAGCCGCCTCACCTGAAATTGTGGCCGAATTGAACATGTTGAACCGCTGTATCGTACCGGGACCCGTAGTATATCGGGTATGGCCCAGCGAGGTCACAGGGATCATGGCTCCTCCATCTCCGCGCACAAAAAACAGATTCAGGTTGTCGCGGTTCTCCCGGTATGGAGCCTCTGCCTGAATATAGACCCTGTATATGCGGTTGAACATGTTAAAGTCGTTCACATATATCGATCCCGTAAAAGCTTTCATAGTAGAGAATACATCGCTGAGAGGAACTCCCTGCAGCTGTGCGCGGTCGCGGTCTACATCGAAATACAGCTGGGGGATGTCGCTTTGCAACGATACAGACAGGCCGGCGAACTCAGGCATAGCGGACGCCTTTGCCATAATACTGTCGGTAGCCGCCTGCAGATCGGCATAGGTAGTTTCGCCACGTGCCTCAAGTACCATCTCAAAGCCTCCCGACGTACCCAGTCCCGGGATAATCGGCGGAGTAAACACATGCACGCTGCTCTCGGGATATCGTCCTAACTCGGCGCTGACGCGACGTCGGATCTCATCAATGTCGCCTGTCCGGCGCTCCTGCCATGGTTTCAGTATCACCGTCAGAGTGGTATGGGCCTGGTTGGTTCCCACTCTGGGCGACGAGCCGGTCACATTAAGCACATGATCCACATCAGGATCCGACTCAAGATAAGCCAGCGCCCGCTCGGTCACCTTTCGGGTACGCTCTATGGTGGCTCCTTCGGGCAACTCGAGCTCTACCGTGAAGTAACCCTGATCCTCAGGTGACATGAAACTCTGCGGCATCACACGGTTCATAAACCATATAAACACCAAAGCCAGTCCAAACGCCACATACATGCGTCGCGGCTTGTCGAGGGCACGACGGATGCGGTGACCATAGAACCTGTTGCCGCGCCCGAGCCACAGATTGATTAGGCGGAAGAACTTCGCTTTCTTCCTGAGTCCTCCTGGTCGTAGCAATCTGGCACACATAACCGGCGACAGCGTCAGAGCCACAACCGTGGATATGATCACAGATACGGCGATAGTGATGGTAAACTGGCGGTAAAGCTGTCCGGTAATACCCGGCAAAAAACTCACAGGCACAAACACGGCGCACAGTACAAGCGACATGGCTACAAGTGCCGAGCCAAGATTTGCCATGGCCTTGCGGGTAGCCTCGGCCGGCCCTATACGTTCCTTGTTCATTATACGGTCTACGTTCTCGACTACAACTATGGCATCATCGACTACAATGCCGATAGCAAGAATAAGGCCAAGCAGGGTAAGCATATTGAGAGAGAATCCGAAGACCAGCATTACACCGAATGTCCCGATCAGAGATATCGGCACAGCAATGACAGGAATAAGTGTAGCACGCCAATTCTGCAACGACAGATAAACAACCAGTATAACCAGCAGTAACGCCTCGAAGAATGTGCGGTACACATGATGTATCGACTCAGATATGTATGTGGTCATGTCGAAAGGAATCTCATACGTGATTCCCTCGGGAAAATTCTCGCTAATCTCTTTCATAGCTGCCTTCACACGCTCGGCTACGTCCATTGCATTGGCTCCAGGCAACATAGTGATATTCAGCACAGCGGCATTGCCGCCGTCGATACCGCTCTCGGTTGAATACGACGATGCCTCGAGCGACACACGGGCCACATCGCGCATACGTATCAGCGAGCCGTTAGTATGGGCTCTTATAACTATATCCTCGAATTCCTTGACACTCGACAGGCGTCCACGGGCTACGATCGGCACAGTCCGGTCGATGCCGTCGTTAGGTGCCTGTCCAAGCACACCGGCAGCCGACTCTCGGTTCTGATCCTTGAGCGCGTTCTGCAGATCCTTGACTGTTATACCCATATCGGCGAGCTTGTCGGGCTGTACCCACAGTTGCATGGCATAATAACGGCTGCCGACGTTGCTTACACTTCCTACACCCGGAATACGGCGCAATATATCGACTACATTGAGAGTAGCATAATTGCTGAGGTAAATTTCGTCAAACTTTGGATCGTTTGACTGCACGGTGATGGTCATAAGTCGCGTGGCAGTTTCCTTTTCTACGGTTATACCATTCTGCACCACTTCAGCCGGCAGACGGCTCTCAGCTTTCTTTATACGGTTCTGTATATCGACAGCCGCCAACTCCGGATCCGTGTCGATGTCAAACGTGACACGCGCTGTGAAGCCGCCGGAATTGGAACTCGTAGAACTCATATAGATCATACCCGGAGTACCGTTGATCTCCTGCTCCAGCGGAGTCGCCACTGCCTGCGTAACAGTAGTGGCATCAGCTCCCGGATAACTCGCCGACACCTTCACAATCGGCGGCACTATCTGCGGATATTGGTCAACCGGCAGCAGAACCAGCCCGATACAACCGATTATCGTTATGATAATCGACAATACTATCGAGAATACCGGATGATCCAGAAAAAAATTCTTTTTCATTTTGCGTTGGCATTGACTTTCTGCATTACGGCGACACTGTCCGGAGTGGCATATACCGGATCTACCTTCATGCCATGTTTTACTTTATGATAGCCCTCCACGATAATGTTCTCACCACTGGCAAGTCCACGCTCGACAACTATGGCATTGTCCACCTCGGGACCAGTTTCGACATAACGTCGCTCGACTATACTGTCGGTACGCACCACATATACATAAGCCCCACCCTTTTGTATATCTATAGCCTTGGCAGGGATTACTATGGCGTTCTCGCGCACATCCATGAGCAGACGCACACGCGTCGACTCGCCCGGCAGCAGGCTACGGCCAGGATTGGGCATTTCGGCGCGGACAGAGAATGTACCCGTCTTCGGGTCTACCTTGGGATCGGCGAAATCAACCGGCCCGCGAAATGGATATTCTGACCCGTCGGCCATCGTGACAGTCACATAAGGCTCCCATTGTCGGGAATCATCACGCTGACCGAGATTCACATTGCGCTCCTTCGATTTGAGATAATCAAGAGCAGTCATTGAAAAGTCGATGCGTACTGTATCACTGTTGACAATAGTAGCAAGCAGGGATTTACCACCGGGTCCTACCAGAGATCCGATGTCGGCACTTCGCTCGGACACATATCCGGATATCGGCGACTTCACCGATGTGTAGCTGAGTGTCTGTTCAGCCTCTGTAAGCGCGGCCCGGCTCATACCCACATCAGCCTTGGCCGTTTCATAGGCGGCTTCGGCGTTATCAAGATCAAGCCGCGATGCGGCATTCTGTTCATACAACGGCTTTATGCGTTCAAGGTCGCGCGTGGCCTTGCGCTCAACTGCCAGAGCCTTGCTTAGATTAGCCTTGGCCTTCTCAAGGCTGGCACGATAAACTGTCGGATCGATAACAAACAGGGTTTCGCCCTTCCTGACAAATGTACCTTCGTCAAAGAGCATTTTTTCAAGATAACCTTCCACTCTGGCATGCACTTCCACGAATTGCATGGCCCTTATTCTGCCTACATACTCTCCATAAATATTCACATCGCGTGGCCTCACCTGCTCGATTTCAACTACAGGCAGACTCGTGGACTGAGGCCTGGATTTGAATATAATACAGCACGCGATTGCTATCGCTGCTATCACGGCCATCGATATGACAAGTTTCCGTGGCGAACGAAAAAACGAAACAATACTGACTGATATATTTTTTGACTGCATAATCTGATGAATTATTAATTACTTTCGATTAAAGGCAAGACTCAACTTATACAACATATAACAACATTTGTCGCCAAATTTTGTTCGCTAACAGCCGTTTCATACGAACATTTTCTTATTCATGAATGTTGTAAAATACAAACCGTAAAAATTACAATCCAATATTATGCCTGATATGAAAAAATATATATTGTTGTGCACGGCATTACTGGGTGGTTGTGGTTTAATCAGTGCCAAAAGCACTGCCGACATCCAAAACGACTCATTGGCAGCTTCATCACGAATCATTACTCTCGACAACGGCAACGTCACCACATCCCGGCCGTCCGCCGAGGCCATACAGCGTATCTCGACTTTTCTGTACGACCAATACCGCAATGCGCAGGATCCCGGAGCACCCTACTTCCTGTTCATGAGCAAGGAAGAAAACCTTATGATGGGATTGGGCGGAGTTGTACGTATGCGAGGCTGGTATGACTGGGGCAACATAATGCCGGGCAATGCCTTTATCCCTTATCAGATTCCGATGCAGCACGACCCGGCCAACAATAAAAAGCTCGGAATCACCCCTGCCGGTACGGCTCTTTTCTTCCGGGTTATCGGCAACAACCGTCTTTTGGGTCAATATCAGGCTTACATTGAGGCCAATTTCAACGGTTCGGGTTCGGAACATAATTTCCATCTCAAAAAAGCCTATGTTATTGTCCGCGACTTCACAGTCGGTTATGCCAGCTCAACATTTCCCGACCCCGCAGCCTGTCCGTCGACAGTCGACTCTCAGGGTCCCAACAATAAGATGGACCGCACATCTGTACTCGTCCGCTATATGCCCCGTATCACCAAAAACATCCTCGCGGCAGTTTCAATCGAGAATCCTCAGAACTATATCAGCGCCGACGGCATAAAAACTCAGTCGCGCGACTCTTACATTCCCGACTTTGCCGCTATGGTTCAGTACGACTGGGGGCATATGTCCTCGCAGCACGTGCGCCTGAGCGCGATATACCGCTCACTGCCCTACCGCAATCTTGTCAATGGCACCAACCACAACAAGGCCGGGTGGGGCGTGCAGCTGTCATCGGTAAATCATCCCATAGATCCGCTAACGCTATATCTTACTTTCAACTACGGCGCTGGCTACGAAGGCATGGGCGGCGATCTGCTCGTGGGCAACTGCGATCTAATCGGCGATCCCGACCGACCGGGCTATATGTACGCACCACGCGCCTTCGGCTGGTGTGCAGGCGTCCAATATAATTTCCGGCCAAACTTATATATGACACTAATTGCCTCCCAGTCGCGCATGCTGCCTTCCAAAGCCATTGACGCTGACCAATACAAATACGGATTGCAGGGTACTGTCAATATTTTTTGGAATCCACTTCCTCGGGTCATGCTCGGTGCAGAATTCGACATCGCCAAGCGCCAGAATTTCTCACGTGCACACGACTACTCCCGTCGTGTCGGCATAGTTGGCCAACTTTCTTTCTGACGGACTACTTATAATCCTCCAGCAACTCCTCAAGACTGATTTTACCGTTGATGTATACGAGGCTGAATGAGTCTTCCTCGCGCGATACAATCAGCAGAGACTCAATGTAGTCAGCGTTTTCTTCAGGAACGCGCCCGTAAATAGTGCATTCCTCGTCTTCTTCTTTAGTTTCTAATATCACATCGAGTTTCAGTTCATTTATTATCTTCTGTGCCTCGTCTGCTACGGCAGGGATATACGCCGGCTCGTCACAATCGATTACCTCAAGGCTCTTAATCGACTTTATGGCATCGGCACTCACCTTGTCACTATCCAGCACGCTCGCAGCCTGAGCGAACCGCATCGCTGCCGGCCCGATATATACCGACTCAACGCCGGTCATCGAAGCCACACTCTTAAACATCTTTGCCTGCCCTATGCAGCTTGCAGGCATTATCGTCAATACAATAATTATGACTGCTGTCTTTATCAGATTCTTCATTTGTCCAATACTTTGTTAATGGTTTCAGGTATGTTGTTTAGCGCTAAATCTGTTTTCTTAATACCCTCGCCGGCAACAGCAAGGGTGTTGTCAAGCTTACCGAACACTTCGCCCAATATTCTGGCGACAGTCGCCGAGTCTGTAACTTCGACATAGGGATTATCATCTTCAGCCACCTTGGGGGGCGACTTTGTCACAGCTACGTCTTTTGCAGGTTTTTCTACAATAGCCAGAGTATCCTGCAATACATCGGCAAGACGCACTTCAGGCTCGGGCGCAACACTGTCTCTGCGCAATTCCGACGCCACATAAATCACCGTTTGCTCATTCGGATGCTCATGAATCTGAAGTTTCAACGCCACTACGGCCAGGGCAGCAATCGCCGCCGCCATGGAGGCCCATCTTGCAAAATACAGGTAACGCGACATGCGTGGCCGTGCATAAGTGGTCTCAGCGATACGGCGCTCGAGATCAGCCGGCACATGCACAGCATTCATAGCTTCCTGTCCGGCTGCAAATGCCTTGAACAATGCAACATCGGCAGCATACTTTTCAGGAACCGGATCATACTGTTTCAGATATGCGGCAATGGCGTTCTCCTCGTCAGCCGTAGTCTCACCGGCGTAATAGGCCTCGAGCATACGGTCAAGGTCAGAATCGCTTTTGATATGTATATTACGTGGTTTCATTCAGGCTGTTTTGAATATTGTTCTTAATCTTTTCCGCGCACGGCTCAATAGCTGGCGCACATTATCTTGCGTGAACCCGGTGGCGAGAGCTATTTCATCAGTCGGGAGCCCTGAATAGGCACTCAGCCTCATCACCTCCTGCTGTCCCGGCGGCAGCGAATCAATAGCACACCGGATAAACTCGGCCGAATCGACAGCATCAGGGTCGGAAACCATATCAGGCAGAGGTATTTCGACGGGATCAGCCGGCGAATCGTACCTTCGCTTCCGTAGCAGGTCAATGGCAGTCGTACGGAGAATTCTCGACGCATAGGCCAGTGGATTATTTATATCATCAAGGTCAGCGTCAATGCTCCAGATTTTTGTCATTACCTCCTGCACTGCATCGCCTGCATCAGCTTCGTTGCCGAGAACCGAATATGCAATCTTGAAGAGCAAAGGGTAAAGCGGTACAAACCGCGATCTGAATATGTTCTCTTTCGCATTCACAACTATAAGACGGCCACGGTGGCGCTAATGTGACAGTGCAGTGAAAAATTTTTCAAAAAAAAATATCATAAAAAGAAGCCCGGGCATCGGTTGATGTCCGGGCTTCGGATAGGGGGCGGTTACCTACTCTCCCACTTTCGCAGTACCATCGGCGTGGTCAGGTTTAACTTCTCTGTTCGGAATGGGAA
>JAGANS010000011.1 GCA_017624155.1 Muribaculaceae bacterium
CGGCCATAGGTGAGCCGTTCCTGGATTATGACGTCGAATCCCACCACGTTGACGGCCAGTGACACGGCCCCGGCATCGGTGATCTGTGGCAGACCAGTGCGGGTGAGGTGTACACGGCCCCGGTGGTCCACCTCGATGTCGATGGCCGGTGTGGCCGCCTGCGGCAGTATGTCGCCGCTGCCCGAGAGCTCCCCGGCCAGCAGATACTGGCGCCCGGTGCCACGCCGCTGCGGCAGGGCGGCGTATGCCACGGCCCCGGCGGCGAGAGCGCCGGCGATGACGTAGAATTCTATGCTATTGAACCAGCTCAAGCGAAAATCTGCAGGAATGCCTTGGAGATATAGACATATATGATGAGGCCCACGATGTCGTTGAATATCTGTATGAACGGGCCGGTGGCCAGGGCCGGGTTGATCTTGATTTTCTCGAGCGTGAGCGGTACCAGAGTGCCCAGGATTGTGGCGAACATCACCACCGTGAACAGTGAGCAGGCCACCGAGAGGGTGACGGCGAAGTCGCCCGGAAGGGTGATGAGGTTGTATACAAATATTACGGCCGACAGGATGGTGGCGTTGAGCAGGCCTATCACCATTTCCTTGCCCATCTGTCTGGAAAATTCGCCGATGTCGAGCGAGCCGTTGGCAAGACCCTGCACCACGATGGCCGATGCCTGCACGCCCACATTGCCGCCTGTGCCGCCGATGATGGGGATGAACAGCGCGAGGGCCGTGACGGCGTGGAGCTGATCCTCGAATCCGCCGAGGATTATCGACGCCAGGATACCGGCCACGATGCCTATGAGCAGCCAGGGTATGCGGGCCTTGGTCTGGGCGATTATCGAGTCGTCGGCGTCGACGTCGCTCGACAGACCGGATGCCAGCTGATAGTCGCGTTCCGAAGCCTCGCGCACCTGGTCCATCACGTCGTCGACGGTGATGCGTCCCAGCAGACGGCCTATCGAGTCGACTACGGGCATGGCCACAAGGTCGTATTTCTCGAAGTCGAGGGCCACCTCGTCAATGGGGGTGTCGGCTTTCACGACGGCCGGGTCGGTCTCCATCACGTGCTTGATCTTCGACACCGAGGGGTGGGTGATCATCTTTTTGAGGGGGAATATGCCCTTGAGCTTGTAGTCGTTGTCCACGACGTATACATAGTAAATCTCGTCCATCTCCTCGGCCTGGGCGCGCATCTCCTTGATACACTCGGGCATGGACATGTTCTCGTTCACCACGATCATTTCGGTGCCCATGAGGCCGCCGGCGGTGTCCTCGTCGTATTTGAGCAGGTCGATGATGTCGCCGGCCTGCTCCACGTCGTCGATGTGGGATAGAATCTCGTCGCGGTCCTCCTCGTCGAGCTGCTGGATGACGTCCACGGCATCGTCGGTGTCGAGGTGCTCGATCTGCTTGGCGATTTCCTCGGTGGGCATGTTCTCGAGCAGCTTCAGTCGGTCGTCCTCGTCAAGCTCCATGAGCACGTCGGCGGCGGTCTCTTCGTCGAGGAGGCTATACAGGAATTCCGCCTCGTCGAGATCGAGGTTCTGGTACAGCTCGGCGATGTCGGCCGGGTGGAGGTCGGCGATGGCCTTGCGGGCCGCCTCTGCGTCCTTCGACTTTATGATGTCGCGGATTTCTTCGAGATTTTCGGGCGTATATTCTTTCATTGCGCTTGTTTGCGGAGGGTGTCGATGAGGTTGGTAAGCTCGATGAACTGCTGTACCGACAGCTGCTCGGGGCGCAGGGCTCCCAGGGGCGAGTCGGCCGGAAATGCGGTGCCGGGGGGCAGCAGCGGGCGGGCTGAGTTGCGGATTGTCTTGCGGCGCTGCCCGAATGTGGTCTTAACCACGGTACGCATCAGGGCGAAGTCGCACCCCGGGTCGGTGACGCCGTTGCGACGCAGGCGTATCACGCCGCTCTTGACCTTGGGAGGCGGATTGAACACGTGCTCGGGCACGGTGAACAGATACTCGGCGTCGTACCATACCTGGAGCAGCACACTCAGGATGCCGCGGGTCTTCGATCCCTCGGGCGCGCATATGCGCTCTGCCACCTCGCGCTGCAACATACCGCTGCACTCCTGTACCAGGTCGCGGTTGTCGAGCACCTTGAAGAATATCTGCGACGATATGTTGTAGGGATAATTGCCTATCAGGCAGAATTTATGACCGTGCATCAGAGCGGCCAGGTCGAGCCGCAGAAAATCGGCCTCCACGATACGTTCGGACGCCAATCCCGGCACATGGCCCTGCCTCAGATACTCCACGCTCTCGCTGTCGAGCTCCACCACTGTGAGGTCACGGCCGGCCTCGATGAGAAACTGTGTGAGCACGCCCATGCCGGGGCCTACTTCCACCACGGGGAGGCCGGGGCAGTCGTCCACCGTAGCCGCGATGCGTGCCGCGATGTTCAGATCGGTCAGAAAGTGCTGTCCCAGCGATTTCTTAGGTTTTACGTTCGCCATATAGCCGTGATTCGTTCGAGATTCATTCAAGTTAGCCTGCAAAGTTACGCAAAAAGAGCGAAAATGTATCCTCTCCGGTCTTATTTTTGCGATTTTTCTGCGGC
This sequence comes from Muribaculaceae bacterium, assembly GCA_017624155.1. GTDB lineage: Bacteria > Bacteroidota > Bacteroidia > Bacteroidales > Muribaculaceae > CAG-873. Next base: position 2,568 of record JAGANS010000011.1, read on the forward strand.
AGATATTCATTATTTATGTATATTTGTACGCAAAACCTCTACAACGTATGGCACGACTCTCGATACACGACATAGGCCCCATCCGCGACCTCGACATCAACCTCAATCGCATCAACGTCATCATCGGCCCGCAGAGCAGCGGCAAAAGCACCGTGGCCAAGATCATCAGCTTCTGCCAGTGGCTCGAGAAGGACCTTGTGGTGCGCCAGGGGCTCGAACATGTCGACGAGCGGCTCCTGGTGCAAGTGCTCATCCGCTATCACAACATGGGTGATTATTTCAGCGACTCCTCGGCATTCACCTATCGGGGCGACGCCATATCACTCGAATATGCCGACCGCAAGGTGAGCGTCAGCCGTGCCGACGGCTTCGACCGCGCGCCTGTGTCCAAAAACGCCTATATCCCCGCCGAGCGCAACCTTGTCGCCCTCCCCGGCATCGCCTCGCTCGAATGGCCGCAGTTCTACCTGCGCAACTTCCTCTTCGACTGGCTCAGCATACGCGACCGGTTCGGCCGCGACCACGCCCTGGCCCTCAACAACCTCGGCGTGAAATATTACTACCGGGCTTCCGACCGCGAGAATATCCTTGTGCTGCCTTCAGGCGAGGAAATCCACCTCGATCAGGCTTCGAGCGGCCTGCAGGCGGCCACGCCACTGTATGTGTTCCTCGACTACCTCACCCGCTGGATCTACCGCAACGACGCCGACCGCTCATACGACAAGCAGCGCGCTCTCGACATGGGCTCGGCACGCCGTGCGCTCATGGAGCAGGCCGGCCTCGATGCCGGGCGTCTCGACAGCATACTGGCCGGTGACGCCGGCAGCGACGTCCGCGAAGCCTTCGAGAAGATGATATCGACCCTCGTCGAGGCCGCCGAGAAGGGCGACACCGACAACCCGCTGATGCAGCGCGTCCGCAACCTGCGCGACAAGGCCGGCCGGCCCAGCTTCTCCAATATCGTCATCGAGGAGCCCGAGCAGAATCTCTTCCCCGCCACACAGGCCGGACTCATATACGATATCCTCGCCATGGTCGACCACAACCGCGACAACCTCGTCATCACCACCCACAGCCCCTTCATCCTCTACGCTCTCAACAACTGTATGCTCGCCCACGGCACACCGGCCGCCGCCACAGGCGAGCTCGACCTCGACTTCGGCACCCAATCGTTTGTCGACCCACGCATAGTGTCGGTATGGGAGCTGCGTGACGGATATATAGAGAACTACGACGGCCGGCGCAACGCCACCATTCAGGACACAGACGGCCTCATCCGCTCCAATTACTTCGACCGCGTCATGAGCAACATCATGGCCGACTTCACTAACCTCCTCAGCAGCCGATGAAACAGATAATGCGCCGGTTCAGCCGTGCACGCCTATATTGCAACGACTGCTACGTGGCCGATTACAGCGAGGCCACCCACTCCCGTGCCGGAGTGATACTCGCCGAGCAGCCATTCCGCGACATAGATTTCTTCAGCCTGCACGGTTGCCGGCAGCCGGTCACATACATCGGTGTAAACCTTGAGGAGCACCGCTCATTCATCCGCGGTATCGAGAACTGCGAATGCTTCTTCGCATCCGCCATGCCATGCCCCAGGCCATGGCTGCTCCTCCTCGAACTCAAATACTGCAAGCCACGCAACCTCGGCAACAACTCCTCCAAGGCCATACGCCAGATGGCCTCCGTGCTCCGCAAACTCGAGGATGAAGGCATCATCGACCCACGCCGCTACCGCATATACTTCAACTACTCATCACCTGCCAACACCCGCCGGCAGCCATTTACCAACTTTGTCCACACACAGAGCGAGGCCCTCGAACTTGTAAAACAGTCGGGAGCCTGCCTCTTCGGATTCAACGACCTCGTCATCGCCTCCGGCGAATTCCTCCGCGCCCCCAAGCAGCGGATATAAACTCACCCCGTCCGTATGTCCCCGCCAACTACCGGCAGCGCAAGGGGTCGGAGGCCCCGCAGTCGTGCGAGAACCTCAGGGGGAGCCTGGGGCAAAGCAACCGATACCCAGTAAGATAAGCCTTGGAAAGGCGTCTTTTGATACCGGCATCGCCACCCGCAGCGCCGGTTAATTCTTATAATTTATATATGTCGTATAATGTAGATATATGATATATAGATGGGGTTAATGCCGCAAAGGCCCTGCAGGTGATGTCGCCACCCGCGGGGCCTTTGCCATTCCGTCTTATCGGAATGTGGAAATTCATGGAAATTGGTGTGCCTGAGCACACCGGCATAATTAATATTCGTTAAATGGCGCGCTATTTGCGGTGAAATGCGTACCTTTGTCCGATTTATCGATATTTCGCTTTTGCATGAAAAAGTATAACCTTATAAACAATCTGCTCGGCTGGGCATGCTTTGTGGTGGCTGCCGTCACCTATCTGCTCACCATCGAGCCTACGGCAAGTTTCTGGGACTGCCCCGAATTCATATCGCAAGGAGCCAAACTCGAAGTCGGCCACCCGCCGGGCAACCCTATCTTCATGCTCGCAGCCCGCTTCTTCGTGACGATTTTCGGCAATAACATCGCAAATGCGGCCGTTGCCGTCAACTCTATGTCGGCGCTGCTGAGCGCGGCTACTATCCTACTGCTGTTCTGGACGATAACCCACCTGGTGCGCCGGCTTATCGTGGCCGACGACGCCACAGAGGTGAAGCTTTGGCAGATGATGCTCATATTCGGCGGCGGTATCTGCGGCGCCTTGGCCTATACGTGGAGCGATACCTTCTGGTTCTCGGCCGTCGAGGGCGAGGTATATGCGTTCTCGTCGTTCTGCACGGCCCTGGTGTTCTGGCTGATACTGAAGTGGGAGAACCGTGCCGACAAGCCCCACAGCGACCGCTACCTCATCCTGATAGCTTATATCATCGGCGTGTCGATAGCCGTGCATCTGCTCAATCTGCTGTGTATCCCGGCCATCGTGCTCGTATATTATTATAAGAAATACAAGAATATCTCGGCCAAGGGTTCGCTTATTGCGCTCGGCGTGTCGTTTGTCATCGTGGCGCTGATCCTGTATGGCCTTGTGCCGGGATTTGTCAAGGTGGCGCAGTGGTTTGAGCTGCTGTTTGTCAACGACCTCGGTTTCTCCTACAATATGGGCGTGCTTTTCTATGCCATATTGCTGGTGGCCGTGTTCATTTGGGCCATCGTGGCTCTATACCGTCAGCGCAGCGCCACTGCCATCAAGCTGTCGTTCCTGCTGGCCATCGTGCTGTCGGGCATGCCTGCCATCGGCCCCTGGTGGGTGGCTGTGCTCCTGATCGCAGGCCTGGCCGTCTACCTGTTCATGTTCTGCCCCAAGGTGCCGGTGCGTGTGTTCAACGTCATCGTGCTCAGTGTGTTCCTTATCTTTGTGGGCTATTCGTCGTATGCGCTGCTGCTGATACGCTCGCATGCCAACACTCCGATGAATCAGAATGCTCCCGACAATGTGTTTGCCCTGGCCTCGTATCTCAACCGTGAGCAGTATGGCGACCGTCCGCTGTTCAGCGGCGATGTGTTCGGCGAGGAACTCGTCACCTTTGAGTATCCCGAGGGTTCCGGAACACTGTATGTGGAGATCGATCAGTATGGCCTGCCCCGTACACGGCTGCTCGACGGCGTGCTCCGCGACGAGAACGGCCGCCCCTACGACGACCCCCAGCCTTCATACGCCAAACTGGTGAAGACAGATCCCCGCGAAAGCGATAAATACGTGGAGTCGACACCCCGGCCCAATTATGCCGAGCTGCCCGACCTCAAGATGATTCTGCCCCGCATATACAGCAACGATCCCGCGCACGTCGAGGGCTACAAGGGCTGGTCGCAGTACAGCACTCCCGACCTCGACAACATCCCGCAGGAGGTGCGTCAGAAGTGGGCCTCGCAGCGCTTCGTACCCCTGTATGAAGTGGCTCCCTATATGAACTCGCAGCAGAAAGTCGTTACCGCCATCGATCACAACGGCAACGAGGTGGACTTCACCTCGGCCTGGAAGCCCGGCTTCGACACCAATCTGCGCTACTTCTTCAACTACCAGTTCTCGCACATGTACTGGCGATATTTCATGTGGAACTTCGCCGGTCGCCAGAATGACATCGCCGGCAACGGCGAGCCACATCTGGGCAACTGGATTTCGGGTATTCCTTTCATCGACAATCCCCGCCTCGGCGATCAGAGCCTGCTCCCCGACGAGTTCGGCAAGGGCAACAAGGGCCACAATGTGTTCTATATGCTGCCTCTGCTGCTCGGTATAATCGGTCTGCTGTGGCAGGCCATGTATGTGAAGCGCGACGCCCCCATGCGCGGTATCGAGCAATTCTGGGTGGTGTGCTTCCTCTTCTTCATGACCGGTATCGCCATCGTGCTCTACCTCAATCAGACGCCCGGCCAGCCGCGTGAACGCGACTATGCCTTCGCCGGCTCGTTCTACGCCTTTGCGATATGGATCGGCTTCGGCGTCCCGGCCATCGGCATGATGCTGCGCTCGCTGCTTTCACGCAAGAAGAAAGCATCCGCAGCAGGCGACGGCGGGGAAGCTCCCGAGCCCTCGCGCGCAGCAGGCATCGCCGCTTGTGCCATTGCCTGTGTCGTCGGCCTCATCGTGCCCCTGCAGATGGTGTCGCAGACCTGGGATGATCACGACCGCTCGGGCCGCTATACCGCCCGCGACTTCGGTATGAATTATCTGTCGTCGGTCGACGAGAACGGCATAATATTCTGCAACGGCGACAACGACACCTTCCCGCTGTGGTATGCACAGGAGGTCGAAGGCTACCGCACCGACGTGCGTGTGGTGAACCTCTCCTATCTCACAACCGACTGGTATGCCAACCAGCAGCGCATACCTTCCTACGACGGCAAGCCCATCACGATGTTTGCCTCGCCGCAGGATTACGCCTACGACAAGCTCGCCTGGAGCTTCATCGTGCCACAGACCGACTCGCTCGTCAACGCCGAGGACGCCCTCCGCAATATGTACGGCAATCTCTTTGCCGGCAAATACAAGGCCATCACCACTCCCAATATCGTGATGCCTGTCGACAGCGCAGCCGTGTTCAGCCACTACGGCCTTGATACAGCCAACGTGTTCCACGCCAAGTACATGATTCCCTACATGCACGACATCACCACCAACCTCGGTCAGCTCGGCAAGCAGGGTATGTCGCTCGGCAACACCCTGTGGATCGACATTATCGCCAACTCGGTGAAGAACGGCTTCGACCGTCCGGTATTCATCGCGTCCACCGTGCCCGGGACATACTATCTTGGCCTCACGCCTTATATGAGCTCGACCGGTATGGCCATGGAAGTGACGCCCTTCGCCACCCCGCTTGTATCGCCTACAGCCGAGAAAGCATACGAAAATATCATGGGCAAGTTCCGCTGGGGCGGCCTCGACATCGACAATCCCGGCTCGCTCTATCTCGACGAGACAGTGCGCCGCATGGTTGCCTCCACCCGCTCGGGTATGTATTCCACGGCCCGCGATCTTGTGAACTCGGCCGATGTCCCCGCCACGGAATTCGCCGTGAAGAATGCCGCCGAGAACGGCTTTGACAAGCCTGCCACCCATGCCGACATGGCCCGTATACTGCTGCGCACCATCGAGACTAAGCTTCCCGCCGAGGCATCCCCCTACGACGGCATGCTCGCCATCTATATGGCCGAGAGCTACTACGACCTGTATCTGCGTTCCCACGACAAGGCCGACCTCGACGCCGCCCGCCGCCTGCTCGCCCACGACATGCCGCGTTACGCACAGCTCGTCCGCTATGCTCAGAGCCTGTCGCCCTCGCAGGTATCCATGCTTGGTGTCGCCGAGCTCAATGCGCTCCAGCACCTCGGCGCGGCCCTTGCCCTGCAGAACCGTATAGACGTCCTCACCGCTCTCGAGAAGAATCCCGAGGCCAATGCCGAGCTGCTCGCCGCATGGGCCGTCCGTCCGAGCTACGACACCAACCTGCGCTCGGCTCCGCTGCTCTATATCGACGGCTGGAGCGAGGAAGACCTCACCGAGGCCCTCGGCGACTTCACCGGTAATTCGGCCGACATCGTCCGCTACGCTATCCTTACCACGCAGGCCAACAAAGCTGCCGGTATTGACCCGATGGCTTTATCGCGCAAATGGATGGCCGACTACGGTATCGACGCTGCCGCCTGGAACCGGCTCATACGTCTCTGATAAGCCCGTCTTCCCGATATGCTTATCGAGCGACCTCCACTGCTGTATCGCCTCCTGTTTCCGGAGGCGATATGGCGTATCAATAAGCGCAAGCGCCGTGTCGTGTATCTGACATTCGACGACGGCCCGATTCCCGAGCAGACCCCGTGGGTGCTCGATATCCTCGACCGCTACGGCGTCAAGGCCACCTTCTTTATGGTAGGCGACAACGTGCGCCGCAATCCCGACCTTCTTGCCGAGGTCAGGCGCCGCGGCCACAGCGTCGGCAATCACACCATGCACCATCTTCAGGGTATGAAGGTGACTGCCCGGCGCTATCTGCGCGATGTGTCGGAGGCCGATGCCCTCATCGACTCGCCGCTGTTCAGGCCGCCGCACGGCATCATGCGCTGGAAACAGAGCCGCGCTCTGCGAGAAAAGTACATTATTATAATGTATGACCTCGTCACGCGCGACTATTCCGCCAAACTTAAGCCCGAGCAGGTATTGGCCAATGTGAAGCGTTTTGCGCGCAACGGATCGATAATTGTCTTTCACGATTCCCTTAAGGCCGCGGCAAATATGCGTGCCGTGCTGCCCCGCGCCATCGAATGGCTGCTGTCGCAAGGCTATGAGTTCGAGCGTCTGCCTATGGAATAAGGGCCGCATCCGCGCCGAGGCGCACCGACTTGGCGCAGTCGCTTTCGGATGTTCGGTCGCCGGCCCGGTCGACAGCTCGTATGCCGACCGCTACGACCGGTGGATCGCCTCCGGTGCCCACGGCACTATGGACTACCTTGCCCGTCATGCCGCCATCCGCCGCGATCCCCGTCTATTGCTTCCCGGAGCCCGTACGGTCATATCTCTCGCTTTCCCATACCGGCCGTCCGGCGGGTATCATCATCCATGGATAGCCGATTACGCTCTCGGCCGTGACTATCATACAGTGCTTCACGGTCGGCTGAGGCAGCTTGCCACCTTTATGGCCGATAATTTCGGTGCTCAATCGCGGCCGTGTGTCGACTCCGCCCCGATAGCCGAGCGTTATTGGGCACACCGTTCAGGACTGGGCTACATTGGCATCAACGGACAACTCATCGTGCCCGGAGTAGGGTCGGGAGTCTTCCTGGCTGAGCTCGTGACAACACTGGAGCTGGCGCCCGACACCCGGCTTGCCGCCGACTGCGGTCGTTGCGGCGCCTGTGTGCGTGCCTGTCCCGGTGGCGCGATATCGCCCGACGGCTCGTTTGATGGCCGCCGCTGTCTTTCGTACCTCGGTATTGAGCATCGCGGCGAATTTCCGTCGGGTGCTCCAAGCCTTGGCACACATATCTATGGATGTGACGAATGTCAACGTGTATGTCCTCATAATCACTGCGAACCGCCTGAACCACTTACAGATTTCTACCCCGATCATCGCTTGCTCACCCTCGATGCGGCTACGATTCGACACTTTAGCCGCGGTGATTGGCGCAGATTATCAAGTGGAAGCGCTATGCGACGTATCAGTTTGTCGCAAATGTTAAGAAATTACTTACAATTAACATAATTTAACGGGGGGGGGGGCGCTCCTATCATTTATTTATATTACCTTTGTCATGGAAAAGCACTGCAAGCACAGCGGCAGGCTTTTTCAGCATTAGGAAACCCAAATAAAGTTAAGGAAATCCCGAAGAGGTCGCTTTGTGAAAAGCGACCTCTTTTTCTACTAATCAAATTCAATATTAAAAAATGTTAATATATTGAACAATATAAATAATATTAATTATTTTTGTGGTGCAAAACGGCGGCTGTAATAATACAGTTGCGTTGCAGAAATTACATCACCTCGGCAATTCGGCATGCCTCAGGGCTACTGAAAGTGATGGGACGGCTCTTTTCTGCATTATTTCTTTATTCTGAAATCTCTGTGTCCCGTCTTACAGAATAAACGTTACAGCACCACGGTTTTTGACCGTTGTGTCTATGCATTTATTTTTGTAAGATGGAAAGAGTTGTCACAAGCCTCATTCCCATATTGATCAAGTCTGTCATGACCCGATGCTGTTTCCGCAGTACCGGGCGCTAATCCTATATATATAACCGATATGCAGCTAAAAATCCATTCAAAAACATCTTCAGCGGTGCTGCTGTGTACCGCTTTGGCAATGACGGCCGCGTCGGCAAGCGCGATGGTTATAGAGACCAGTCAGTTTGCTTTCGATGCCGACCCGGCTACTCTGACGGCAACGCTCACCGAGCCAATGACAAATCTGCGTGGGCATATCATAGTGCCGGAAACTGTCACAGGCTCCGACGGTACCGTCTATACCGTTACGGCTATTGCACCCGAGGCTCTGAGTAATCTCGGACATCTTGAAATTCTTGATCTCCCGGCCGGTATACAGACGCTCGGGTCAAAGGCTTTTGCCAACTGCCTGAATCTTACAGAAACGAATATCCCGGATGGCGTACGCACAGTTCCTGTCGACCTCTATCAGGGATGTTCAAGCCTTACCCAACTTACAGTTGGTAGCGGACTTACCGAGATGCCCGACGGATTCCTGTCAGGAAAAACCAATCTCAATACACTGATATTTTCTGACTCTGACGAGCCTATTAAAATATGTGATCTGGCTCTCCGGCCCTCCTCGCAGTTCAATACGAGTATCACAACAGTCTACATGGGCCGTAACTTCGAGTCCACATCTATAGCCAAGTCGCTCCAGAATCTTACAATAGGACCCAAAGTGACCCGCATAAGCCGTATTGGCGAATCCTCAATCACTGAGTTGAAACTGGGCGAAAATGTAAAGGAGATTGCTGAGAATGCCTTCTCCGCTTCGCCAATCGAAAAACTTGAAATCAATTCGTGCCTTGATGTGGTGTATATGGATGCATTTAATCCGGTCAAGGAAGTTTATGTCGATAAAATCGAAGACTGGCTGCGAATCAGCCTTTATGGCACGCCTCTCGTCACTAATTCATCGTATCCATTTACCCCTCGTCTTATCGTGGGCGGAGAACTTCTCACCGAGCTTGTCGTACCTGAAAATATCACGGAAATAAAGCATGGTGCTTTCAAAGATTACGCGTTGCTTGAGAAAGTCGCACTGCATGATGGTGTGGAATCGGTGGGCAATTATGCATTCGAGAACTGTGGCCTGAGCGAATTGCCTCTCAACAAAACGCTCAGACGCATAGGCGTGAGGGCATTCTGTGGCAATAACTTCAAAATAACAGAGCTGCCCGATGAGCTCGATGAAATCGGCGAGGAGGCCTTTGCGCGTCTTGAATGTGATCCGACACTCCGTGTCAACGCCACAGTCATAGGCAAGAGAGCATTTTATCGTGTCAAACCCTCCACGCTGATTCTCGGTCCCCGAGTAATGTCGGTCGGAGAGGAAGCATTTCTCAACGACACGTATGTGACACCAAACAACAAATCAACAATCACAGAACTTGTCATCGAGGGCAGCGACAGCACTATCAGTTTCGATAATGCAGTCTTTGCAGAACACATGGACTATTTCGATGTCGAGAAAGTGTTCCTGGGCCGCAACTACTCGGGAGAACCGTTTTACAACTGCCGTTTCCTTACCGATCTTACTATCGGAGGGGCACTCACGGAGATCCCGACCGGCGGGTTCTATCTGTCGACCTCGCTGACTACATTGAGAATAGGACCGTCAGTTAAAAAAATCGGCGACTCTTTTTTCCGGGCTCCGCTCAAAAACATCATTTTTGAAGATGGCCCCGAGCCACTTGAAATCAGTTATATCGGTGCTATTCCCAATACTGATACTCCAACAGAACTCAACACGCTGTACATCGGCCGAAATATAAAGCAATATCACAATCCGAGCTATGTGCCATACTGGACCGAGCCGATGACAACCGTTGGCGCGGCATATACGGCAATAGGACGCTATGTGAAATCGACGAATGCCGCAATCAGCGGCTCATTGATACGTTGCTTTGCTTATAATCCGCCCCGACTCAATGGTAAGATTCTTAAAACAAATCAGCGTGTGGAGATACTTGAAGGGCGGTGGAATGCCTTTCGTAAAGACGAACAATGGAAAGAGTTTGCTGATATTGATGACACACTGCCATTTATAAAGCCTGAAACGCTCGAGATCGACAAGACCGAATTCTCGGGACGCCGTACTGATAAATTCGATCTGCATTACACCATTGGCCCCGAGACTGATGACGAAAACAGCGAAATTAATCTTGTGCCTACAGTAATATGGAGTTCCACCGACGATGAAGTGGCTTCGGTAGATGAAAACGGCACTGTGACATTAAACAGCATGGGTGAATGTGATATCGTACTTACTGCCGCTGCCAATCCCGACCTTATAAGGAGGTGTCATGTAGTAGTAGGGCAGACATTTGTTGAAGCGTTTGAGCTGTATGCGATTGACGATGAAGCCCATTATGGAGTAAAATTCAGTACTGAAGGTACGGAACTCTACATCGGACAGTCCGTAAGTCTGTACAGCCATTCTGTAACAGTTATCCCTGAGCTTGCCGAAGACCGGCGGTATGAAATCAGTGTGGCAGATCCCGAGATAATTTCGATGGAAAAGGATGGCAATACAGGCAATACTTGTCTGCGGGTGAATAAGCGGGGCACAACGAGCCTGTCCATCAAGGCACTTGATGGCTCGGGCGCTGTCACCACCTTCCCTATAACGGTTATTGTGCCCGTAAAAGAGATCAGATTCAATATCTGCAATCCGTGCAAGGTGCGTCCAAATGAAAGGGTCCGTATCGAGGCTGTGGCATATCCTGAAGACGCCACATATCCTCAAGTGTACCTCAAAGGACTGCCCGAGCCTGATGAGGATGGGCTATATACCATCACGGAAAGCTGTGTCGTGGAGGCGTCAACCATTTACTATCAGGATGAAACACACCCGAAGGGTAATCCGTACAGAGTGTTGCTGCCGCTCAATGTAATCAAAGATCTGGAATATGTAAGCAAATTCTATATTCTTCCGCACTACAACGCTCTTACCGACTACACATGCTATGGAATGCCCGGAGTTGTCACCGATTTAGAGATAAATACAGTCCCCGCTTATGTGAAATGGGAAGTGGAAGCGGTTTCGGGTTCAGCCGAGTATAACAGAATTCGCAGCGGCGGGTATCATCTTCAGCTCAAGAGCCAGGAATTGGGACAGTCAGTCGTGAGGGTTCACTCGGGCGATTATGGCGGTCTTTCCTTGACTGTGACATACAATGTCCTCGATCATAAATATGTACCTGTCGGAGGGGTGTCTGTAAGTCGCACGAATGACTGGACTAACAGATATGCAAGCGTAGGCGATGTAATACAATATGAAGCTTCTGTCAGTCCGTCTAATGCCGACAATCAGGATGTCGAATGGTCGAGTTCTGATCCTGAGGTGGCAACTGTCGATGCTAACGGTGTCGTGACTTGCCTTTCGGAAGGCACTACTTATATTTGTGCGACATCCAAAGACGACAGTGTGATTGAAGCTGCGCGTCCGTGGGGTGAGCAGATTCTCCATGTTGAGGTGAGCGCTGTCGAATCGGTACGGGCCGACGGGCTGCGTACATACGACGTGTATACTGTCGACGGTATCCTGCTGCGTACCGATGCCGATAAGGAATATGTTAATACGCTTGAATCCGGCATCTACATCCTGCGCTTCAGTGATGGCTCGGTATCCAAGGTTAGGGTCAAATAAGCAAATATAAATTTTGTTTAAAATAAGCTCTAAACGATAATGAAGCCCCGACTTTTTTTACAGATGTCGGGGCTTTTTTACACTTTCGCTTGTTATAAAGTTGTTGAACCGGCTTTATGACTGTATTTGCAGTTCTCGCATTTTTTGCGTAACTTTGTGACAAATGGAATATATAACATCGGAAAATATACTTCTCGTCGGCTCCATGCTGCTTGTGGCCGGCGTTATGATCGGGAAGTCGAGCTATCGCTTCGGGCTGCCGCTGCTGCTTGTGTTCCTGCTTGTCGGCATGGGGTTTGGCACCGACGGTGTCGGTATCAAGTTCAGCGACATGCACACAGCCCAGTTCATAGGCATGGTGGCTCTGTGTGTGATACTCTTTACCGGCGGTATGGGTACCAGGCTGTCGGCCATAAGACCTGTTCTTGGTCCGGGACTTGTGCTGTCGACGGCGGGTGTGCTCCTTACGGCGCTGCTGACCGGCCTGTTCATTTGGTGGCTGTCGGGTATGAGCTGGACAAACATCCACTTTGCGCTGGTGCCCTCGCTGCTGCTCGCCGCCACGATGTCGTCGACCGACTCGGCTTCGGTGTTCGGTATCCTCGGCACACAAAAGGTGGGTCTGCGCGACAACCTGCGGCCCATGCTCGAGCTTGAAAGCGGTTCCAACGATCCGATGGCCTATATGCTTACCATAATCCTCATCGAGGCGCTGACCCCGGGGACCGGACTGTCGGCAGGCGATGTGGCACTGCAGTTGCTGATGCAGTTTGGCGTCGGTATACTGGGTGGTTATGCTATGGGGCGCGCCACTGTATGGCTTATCGGCTTTTACCGTCGAATCGGAGCGCGTGGCGAGTCGAAAGAGGATTCAGGCCAGGCGACGGCCATGATATCGATATTGATGCTCGGCATGATGTTCTTTACCTTTGCGGTGACTACGGACTTTGCCGGTAACGGTTATCTGGCAGTGTATATTTCGGGCATGGTTGTCGGTAACGCCGGCCTGGTCGGTTACCGCGGCATAGCCAAGATGATGGACGGCATGACATGGCTGGCGCAGATAGTGGTGTTCCTTATGCTCGGCCTGCTGGTAAATCCCCGCGAGATGCTCGATGTGGCGCCTGTGTCAATGCTCATCGGCCTGTTCATGATACTTGTCGGGCGTCCGCTCAGCGTGTTTGCCTCGCTCGCGCCTTTTCGCCGGATATCACTCCGGGCCAAGACCTTCGTGTCGTGGGTGGGCCTGCGCGGTGCGGTACCCATCATCTTTGCCACCTATCCGGTGGTGTCGGGTGTCGAGGGAGCCGGCCAGATATTTAATATAGTGTTTTTTGTCACCATTATATCTCTTATAGTACAGGGAACTACCGTGATAGCCGCGGCGAGACGCCTGCGTCTTGTCGACGGCAGCGCCGACGATGACGACAACTTCGGCGTCGAGCTCCCTCCCGAGCTGCCCACATCCCTGCACAGTCTCACCCTGACCACGGAGATGCTGGCCGCCGGCGACACGCTGAGCCTTATGAAGCTGCCTGCCGGGTCGCTGGTGATGATGATACGCCGCGACGGGCGCTACATTGTCCCCGACGGCTCGCGCCGCCTGTTGCCCGGCGATGAGTTGCTGATCATATGCGAGGATGTTTCCGACCGGTGAGGACTCTGTGGATGCCTTTACTGTCGCTTTTGCCGCGTCAAATACGAAATTTTGGGCGTCATGCTTTTATTTTCGCCAAAAAAAGCGTATCTTTGTGCGCTTAAACCGCAAACTATATACCAATCACTGGAAAAATAATCAATAAACGCTAAATAAATCAATGGCAACTCTTGAAAAAATCCGAAGCAAATCGGTGCTGCTCTTCGTTATTATCATTGTGGCACTGCTTGCTTTCATCCTCGGTGACTTCCTCACCTCGGGCCGGACCTACTTTGGCGGCGGCACCACAGTGGCCAAGGCCGGTAAAGCCAAGGTAGATTATCACGATTACCAGAACAGGCTCAACCTTGTGTCGGAGCAGCAGCGCAATCAGGCCAACGCTCCCGACAACGATGACCTGTCGCAGCAGGTAATCCAGCGCCTTCTCCTCGAGAAGATGATGGAAAATGAATACAGGGATCTCGGTATCGTCGTTACCGACGCCGAACTCTCCGACGCCCTTACCGGCAGCGCTCCTCACCCCGCAGCCCAGCAGTTCATCTACACCATGTCGCAGTCGCTCGGCCTTCCCGCCCCCTCGGGCCAGGCAGTATACGACGCGATGATGAACCCCCAGAAGTATGGCCTGCCCGCCGAGGCCGGTGCCCAGCTCAAGCAGTATTGGGCCGGTCTTGAGAGTGACCTTGAGCAACTGATGCTTCAGGAGAAGTTTGATCGCCTCGTCAACGGCCTCTTCACTGCCAACATGCTCGATGCCGAGAACCTCTACAACGATGTTGCCATTACCCGCCACATCCAGTATGCCGCCAAGCCCATTGCCTCAGTGACCGACGAACAGGTCGAGGTAACCGATGCCGACCGCCGCGCCGCATGGAGCGAGAACAAGGAGATGTATCGCCTCAACGAGCCCGTACGCTCCATCGACTATATCATGGTGCGCATCGAGCCATCGCAGGCCGACCGCGTTGCCGGTACCAAGGAAGTTGAGGATGCCCTGATGGCTCTCAACGCCGGGCAGGGCACCGATATGGTGGCCTCCAACTCCAAGTTTGTGGTCAACCACGGCACATCCACCCGTGCCCGTCTTACCGACAACCGCCTCAAGTCGTTTGTCGATACAGCCAAGGTAGGCGAGGCCGTTATTCTCAACAATTCCGGCGACAAGTTCACCATCGTGAAGCTGCTCGGTGTAAGCTCTGCAGTCGATTCGATCAATATCTCCATGATGGGCCGCGCCGACGGTGGCTCGCTTGACTCGCTGCTTGCCGAGGTTAACGCCGGCAAGTCGTTTGCTGAGCTTATCGACGGTGACAAAGTGCAGGGTCAGGATTCGACATGGACAACTCTTGCCGCCCCCAACATCCCCGCCGACATCAAGGCTGCTCTTGAAAACAACGCCGTCGGCTCGGCATTCGTCCTCACCGACACCATTCAGGGCCAGCCTGCATCAACACTCTATCGCATCAACCGCCGCCACACTCCTGTGAGCGTATATGAGATCGCTCAGATTGAATATACCATCGATCCCTCGCAGGAAACGCTCACCAAGCTGTCGGGCGACCTCCACACCTTCGTGTCCAACAACTCGTCGGCCAAGGACTTCGCCGACAACGCTGCCGCCGCCGGTTACACCGTGCTCAGTTCGGCCGTGTCGGCTTCGAGTTCACATGTCGCCAATGCCGCTGACTCGCGTCCTGCCGTCAAGTGGCTTATGAACGCCAAGAAGGGTCAGGTGATGCCCGTTTATCAGGACAACAAGCAGACATATCTGCTCACCGCCGCTGTCAAGAACATCTATGACGATGACTATCTGCCCTACAACGCCGACCTCATCGCCGATCAGATCAGCGCCCAGGCCCTCAAGGATAAGAAGGCTGCCAAGCTCGTCGACGAATACAAGGGCAAGGCATCCGACGTAGCCGGCTATGCCAAGCTCATGGGCGTAGAGCCGCAGACAGGCGATGCAATGTTCAACTCGCCAATGCTCGCCTCGCTGGGCTTCGGCGAGAGCCTGCTTCAGGGCGCTATCGCAGCCGCCCAGCAGGGTCAGGTTACCGGCCCCCTCGAAGGCAACACAGCCGTAGTGGTATTTGTGGTTACCGGTCAGGACAAGTCGGGCCGCGAATACAAATTTGAAGAATACGCCAATCAGTTCAACCGTCAGCTCGGTATCGCCGGCACACGTCCCATGCAGGACTTCCAGCGCTTTGCCCTGCTGCTCGGCAACGACAAGATTGAGAACAACAGTCTCAACTTCATTCAGGGATTCGGCGAATAAAATATAGCTGAAAATCATCAGTTTTTTTCAATTATTTGATTTTAAATGGTTGATGTGGCTGTGCGCGAGCATAGCCACATTTTTTTAATTTGTTCAAAGCGTGTTATTCGTAAAAAAATAACTACCTTTGCAGCCATAAATTCACTTCCACACTGCATATATGGCCACAGGATTCGACAACGACAAGTACATACGTATACAGTCGGAGCATATCAAGGAACGTATAGCCCACTTCAAGGGCAAGCTTTATCTCGAACTCGGGGGAAAGCTTTTCGATGATTATCATGCCAGCCGCGTGCTGCCCGGATTCCAGCCCGATTCAAAGCTGCGCATGTTCAGTAAAATCAGTGACCAGATCGAGATTGTCATCGTTATCAGTGCCGAGGATATTGTCAGAAACAAGGTGCGCGCCGATCTCGGCATCACCTACGACGAGGACGTACTGCGCCTGCGCGACGAATTCATCAACCGCGGCTTTTTGGTGGGCTCGGTAGTGATCACACACTATAACGGCCAAAGCGCGGCCGATGACTTCCGCCGCCGGCTCGAGCGTCTCGGCATCCGCTCGTATGTCCACTATCTTATCGACGGCTATCCCCTTAATGTCGGCCTTATAGCCAGCGACGAGGGCTTCGGCAAGAACGATTATGTGGAGACATCGCGCCCCCTCGTTATAGTCACGGCTCCCGGTCCCGGCTCGGGCAAGATGGCTGTGTGTCTGTCGCAGCTCTACAACGAGAACAAACGCGGCATCGAGGCCGGATATGCCAAGTTTGAGACATTCCCGGTGTGGAATCTGCCGCTAAAACATCCTGTAAATATCGCCTACGAGGCCGCTACCGCCGACCTCAACGACGTGAACATGATCGACCCGTTCCATCTTGAGGCATACGGTAAGATAGCCGTTAATTACAACCGCGACATCGAAATCTTCCCGGTGCTGAATGCTCTTTTCGATCAGATTTACGGCGCGAATCCCTACAAGTCGCCCACCGACATGGGTGTCAATATGGTGGGTTTCTGCATGGACGACGAGGAGGCATGCTGCCGCGCCTCCAACAACGAGATTATCCGCAGGTTCTACGAGGCTACAAACAAATATGCCACCGGTGCCAACAACGATGCCGAGATTCAGAAGATCAAGCTGCTGCTCAACCAGGCCAAAATCACGACCGATTACCGCCGTGTGACGGTGGCAGCCCGCGAGCGCCGCGACCTGAGCGGCCACAACTGCGCCGCAATCGAGCTCGCCGACGGCACGATCATTACCTCGGAGACATCCGATCTGCTCGGCCCGAGCGCAGCCCTGATCCTCAACGCCACCAAGTATCTTGCCGGCATCGACCATTCGGTGAAACTGATTCCACAGGCCATGATCGAGCCGATTCAGACAACCAAAGTGCAGTATCTTGGCGGTCGCAATCCACGTCTGCACACCGACGAGGTGCTCGTTGCCCTGTCGGTGGTGTCGCAGGCCGACGAGAACTGCCGCCGGGCACTCGCCGAGCTGCCGCAGCTGCGCGGCTGTCAGGTCCACTCCACGGTGATGCTGTCGGAGGTCGACCGCAAGATATTCAAGAAACTCGGCGTTGGTCTCACCTGCGACCCCGTGCGCAAAGGCCGCCGCAGCAACTGATTTTTTTCTCGCTCGGGCTATTGTCAGGGTGGCATAATTTTTGTATCTTTGCAAGTTATGATACCTGAAGACGAACAGACTCTTGATTTCGATGCGGCCGGCGACGGCGCTTCGGATCTTGTATATACCGAGGATGAGATACGCACTCTCGACTGGAAGGAGCATATACGCCGGCGCCCCGGCATGTATATAGGCAAGCTCGGCGACGGCAGTGGCAGCGACGACGGCATATACGTGCTGCTCAAGGAGGTGCTCGACAATGCCGTGGACGAGTATATGATGGGCTTCGGCAAGCAGATTTTCATCGACATCAAAGACGGCCGCGAGGTATCCGTGCGCGACCTCGGCCGCGGCGTGCCTCTCGGCAAGCTCGTCGACGTGGCCTCAAAGATGAATACCGGTGGCAAATACGACTCCAAGGCTTTCAAGAAAAGCGTCGGACTCAACGGCGTCGGCATCAAGGCAGTCAACGCTCTGTCGGTGGAATTCGAGATACGCTCGGTGCGCGAGGGCATGGGCAAGACTGCCCGCTTTGCCAAGGGCGAGCTTATTGAAGAGACCGAGGTGCTGCCCACCGACGAGCCCAACGGCACATACGTGCGCTTCGTGCCCGATCCGTCGATATTCCGTGACTATCAGTTCCGCGATGAATTTATAGAGCCGCTGCTCAAGAATTACACCTATCTTAACACCGGCCTCAAGATTGTATATAACGGCGTCAATTATGTGTCGCGCAAAGGTCTGCTCGACCTTCTCAGTCAGAATATGACTTCACCGGCCCTGTATCCGATAATTCATCTCAAGGGCGACGATATCGAGGTGGCTATCACACACGCCAACCAGTATGGCGAGGAATATTACAGCTTTGTCAACGGCCAGCACACCACTCAGGGCGGCACGCATCTCACTGCCTTCAAGGAATCGGTGTCGAGAACGCTCAAGGACTTCTTTGGCCGCAACTTCGAGTACGGCGATATCCGCAACGGCATGGTGGCCGCTGTGGCCGTGAAAGTGGAGGAGCCTGTCTTCGAGTCGCAGACCAAGACCAAGCTCGGCTCGCGCGACATGGGTCCCGACGGCCCCACGGTGGCCAAGTTTGTCGGCGACTTCATAAAGAAAGAACTCGACGATTATCTGCACCGCGACCTTACGGTTGCCGACACCATACTGAAGAAGGTGCAGGCAAGCGAGCGCGACCGCAAGGCCATGGCCGGTATCACGAAACTCGCCCGCGAGAAGGCCAAAAAGGTGAGCCTGCACAACCGCAAGCTTATCGACTGCAATATCCATCTGAGCGACACCCGCGGCAGCGACGAGAAGAAACTTGCCTCATCGATATTCCTCACCGAGGGCGACTCGGCCGGCGGTTCCATCACCAAGGTGCGCGACGTCGACACCCAGGCCGTATTCATGCTCCGCGGCAAGCCTCTAAACACCTACGGCGTGACACAGAAGGTGCTCTACGAGAACGAGGAATTCAACCTGCTGCAGGCTGCCCTGAACCTTGAGGACGGTATCGACGGGCTGCGCTACAACAATGTCATCATCGCCACTGATGCCGATGTCGACGGCATGCACATACGCCTGCTGCTCCTGACATTCTTCCTGAATTTCTTCCCCGACCTTATCAAGAAGGGTCATGTATATGTGCTGCAGACGCCGCTGTTCCGTGTGCGCAACCGCCTCACATCGCGCCGCAACTCCAAGACTAAGAAAGGTCATGACGATGACACGGTATACTGCTATACCGACGAGGAACGCATAGCCGCAATAGCGCGCATGGGCGCCAATGCCGAGATCACCCGATTCAAGGGCCTCGGCGAGATCTCGCCCGACGAATTCCGCGAGTTTATCGGGCCTGACATGCGCCTCGACCGTGTGACACTGCGCAAGGAGGACGGCGTGGACGAGCTACTGGAATTCTATATGGGTAAAAACACCATGGAGCGCCAGAACTTCATCATCGACAATCTCGTTATAGAAGATGACTCACAGATATCCTGACACAGAATGCCGCACGGCCCTGTTCGCAGGCTCGTTCGACCCGTTCACAGTCGGACATGCCTCAGTAGTGGAGCGGGCGCTTGGCCTCTTTGACCGCGTTATTGTGGCCGTAGGTGTCAACAGCGCCAAAGCGGGTTCGGCCTCGCCTGCCGAGCGCGTGGAAGCCATCAGGCGTGTGTATGCCGCACTGCCCGAGGGCCGCGTCGAGGTGCTTGCCTACGAGAACGAACTCACCGTGCAGCTCGCTGGACGTCTCGGAGCAGGATGGCTCCTGAGGGGCGTGCGCTCGGTCAAAGACTTCGAGTATGAGCGTGACCTCGCCGACCTCAACCGCCGCGTGGGCGGCATCGACACCGTGCTGCTATACACTCTGCCCGAGCATGCCGCCATATCGTCGAGCGCCCTGCGCGAGTTGCGTTCCTATGGCTGCGATATAAGTGAATTTCTTCCCGAACCTGTAAAAGACACCGACATAAAATGATTAAAAGACTAATCTCTCTCCTGTGCCTGGCGGTAATGGTATCCGCCGGCGGCGCGTGGGCCCAGGGCACACGCGAAATGACTCCCGAACAGAAACTGCAGCTCGCCACGGCTGTGATCGAGCGCTATTATGTGGAGGAAGTCGATGCCGACACCCTTGTGCAGGAAGCCATCATAGCCATGCTCAAGACCCTCGACCCTCATTCGGCATATTCCACTCCCGCCGAAACCGAGGAGCTCAACCAGCCGCTCGAAGGCAAATTCAGCGGCATCGGCATACAGTTCAATATGGTCGAGGATACCGTATATGTGATTCAGACTACCCAGGGCGGACCATCCGAGAAGGTGGGCATCCGCCCCGGCGACCGTATAATCTCGGCCAACGACACCGTGATTGCCGGCATGAAACTTGCCAACAGCGGTATCATAAAGGTGCTCCGCGGACCCAAGGGTTCGGTGGTAAACCTCAAGGTGAAGCGCGGCGGCGTTCCCGGACTCATCGACTTTGAGATTGTGCGCGACGACATACCCCTCTACAGCATGGATGCCGCATACATGGCCGATCCCACCACCGGCTTCATCTCGGTAAGCCGTTTTGCCGAGGCCACCGCGCGCGAAGTGCGTCAGGCGGCCGACTCACTGAGCCGCCTCGGCATGAAGAATCTGATACTTGACCTGTCGGGCAACGGCGGCGGATATCTGGGCTCGGCCGTGGAGCTTGCTTCGGAGTTCCTGCGCAAGGGCGATCCCGTGGTTTTCACAAAGGGTCTCAACACACCCCCCGCCGGCTATGCAGTGGAGAGCAACGGACAGCTGCCTGTCGACCGCCTCGTCATAATGGTCGACCAGTATTCGGCCTCGGCAGCCGAGATTCTCTCCGGCGCCATCCAGGACAACGACCGTGGCCTGATTGTGGGTCGCCGTACATTCGGCAAGGGCCTTGTACAGCGCCCCTTCCCCTTCCCCGACGGTTCGATGATCCGCCTCACCACCTCGCGCTACTATACCCCTTCGGGCCGCTGCATACAGAAGCCCTACGAGAAAGGTAAAGGCGAGGAGTATCAGCTCGATATGCTCAACCGATACAACTCGGGCGAACTGTGGCATCCCGATTCGATACATCTCGACAAGTCGCAGGCATTCCATACCCTGCGCAACAACCGCACGGTATATGGCGGCGGCGGTATCATGCCCGACCTGTTTGTACCGGCCGATACCTCGCGATTCTCCCCCTACTACCGCGATCTCGTAGCCAAGGGATCGATAATGAAATACGCTTTGGGCTATATTGAAAAAAAACGGGCCGAACTGCTGGCGCGCTATCCCGACGAGGAGAAGTTTGCCAACAGCTTCATACCTGACGAGGAGATGGTAAAGGGCCTTATCGCCCAGGGCGATAAGGACTCCGTACCCTTCAACGAGGAGCAATGGCAACGCTCACGCGATATGATTCTCGCCATACTCCGCGGCCTCATGACCCGCGACCTCTACGAGAACGGCATATACGTGCGCGCTACAAATCCGCTGAGCAACGACTTTAACGAAGCCTACCGCCTAATCAACGACCCCGAGCGCTATTACCGGCTGCTCAAAGGCAAATAAACACCAACTCTTACCTTATCATTATATATTCTCACAACACCATGCAAAACCAGATCGCTCAGGTATTCAAGGACAAATTTGGCGGCTGCGGCACATTCTACACCTCGGCCGGCCGTATAAACCTTATAGGCGAGCATACCGACTATAACGGCGGATTCGTGCTGCCGGGAGCCATCGACAAAGTGATAATGGCCGAGATCCGGGCCATCGGCGGCGACAAGGTGCGCGTATATTCGCTCGACATCGACGAGTATGTGGAATTCGGCCTCGGTGAGGATGACGCACCCGACGAGCAGTGGGCCAGGTACATCTTCGGCGTATGCCGCGAAATAATAAAGCGCGGATATAAGGTCGAAGGCTTCGATGCCGTGTTTGCCGGCAATGTGCCGCTTGGCGCAGGCCTGTCGTCGTCGGCCGCTCTGGAATCCTGCTTCGCGTTTGCCCTCAACGACATATTCAACGCCGGTCGTATCCCGGCCTTCGAGCTGGCATTCATAGGCCAGTCGACCGAGCATAATTATTGTGGAGTGAACTGCGGCATTATGGATCAGTTTGCTTCGGTATTCGGCCGTAAGGGCAATCTCATGCGTCTCGACTGCCGTTCGCTCGAATATGAATATTTCCCCTTCCACCCCGAGGGCTATCGATTGGTGCTTCTCGATTCGCGCGTGAAGCACGAGCTCAAGGATTCACCCTACAACCGCCGGCGCGAATCGTGCGAACGGGTAG
Source organism: Muribaculaceae bacterium (assembly GCA_017624155.1). Lineage (GTDB taxonomy): Bacteria > Bacteroidota > Bacteroidia > Bacteroidales > Muribaculaceae > CAG-873. The sequence continues at coordinate 24,826 of JAGANS010000011.1, forward strand.
CACGTCGGCTCGGCGTCGAAACCCTCCGTGACGCCTCCATGGAGGCACTCGACGCGGTGAAGTCCGACCTCAGCGACGAGGAATATCGCCGCGCCCGATATGTGATCGGCGAGAAACAGCGTGTGCTCGACGTATGCGACGCACTGGGCCGCGGTGACTACGAAACCGTAGGCCGCAAGATGTACGAGACCCACGATGGCCTTTCGCACGATTACGAAGTGAGCTGCGAGGAGATCGATTTCCTCAACAACATCGCCCGCCGATGCGGTGTCACCGGCTCGCGCATCATGGGCGGCGGATTCGGCGGCTGCACAATCAACCTTGTCAGAAATGATGCCTATGACTCATTCATCGATACCGCGCGTCGCGAATATCATACGCGATACGGCATCGAACCGACTGTATATGATGTGGTCATAAGCGACGGCGCCCGCAAGCTATGATCAGCAGGCTGCTTGCTGCCATTACACTTGTCGTGGCGCTTTATGCCGAGGGCCGTCCATATAATCCTCTGCGCGAAACCGATTCAACATTCTTCGCCACTCCCGAAGCCATCCGTATCGGGCGCCAGGTGCTTGCATATCAGCGTCACACAGGTGGCTGGCCAAAGAATATCGACATGTCCCGCGAGCATACTGACGATGAGTTGGCTGCTGCGCGAGCGGGATACTTGCGCAGCGACGACTCCACGACCGACAACGAAGCCACTACCATGCAGATGGTCTACCTTGCACGCCTGTACAAGGCTACCGGCGATACTGTGTGGAGCAATGCCGTGGCCCGCGGCGCCGGATATCTGCTGTCGGGGCAATATCCCAACGGCGGATGGCCGCAATTCTGGCCCGAGATGCCCGGTTACCGCAGGCATATCACATACAACGACAACGCGATGATCAACACCATGACGCTGATACGCGACATGCGCGACGGCACTGCGCCATACGATTCGCCCGGTCTCATCGCCGACACTCTGCGGCAGCAACTCGCCTCGGCTTTTGACCGCGGAATAGAATGCATACTGGCCACACAGATAATATATAAAGGCGAGCCGACGGTATGGTGTCAGCAGCACGACCGCGAGACACTTGCCCCGGTGGGCGCCCGCGCATTCGAGCTGCCTGCCTTCTGCTCCACCGAGAGCATGGCAATCGTGTGGCTGCTGATGGACCTTCCCGAGCCCGACGAGCGCGTATGCCGGGCCATTGAGGGAGCCATGCGCTGGTTTGACCGCAACAAGATCGAGGGCCTGCGCGTAGAGCGTACGGGCTCTAAGGCCGACGGAACCCTAAACACACGCCTGGTGCCCGACTCCACATCGACAATATGGGCACGCTACTACGACCTTGCCGACTGCCGGCCCTTTGTATGCGACCGCGACGGCATACCGCGCGAGCACCTCGAGGACATCGGTCCCGAGCGCCGCAGCGGCTACAGCTGGTACAGCCCCTGGCCCGCCGCCCTCTTCCCCCGCTACGAGCAGTGGAAAACAAAACATGCCCGGAAATAAGTGAATTACAACAACAGCGCCGCAGACACTCATCCGCGGCGCTGTTGTTATAATAAATCAAAATCCTTACCTTACGGTGATTTTGAGGGTGCGGGTGGGAGTGGCGACGAGGTAGAGGCCGGGGCAGAGGGGTAGGGGACGATCGGTGGTGACGGTGCCTGCCGGGAGGCCTGCGGGGGTATAGACACGGGCTGTGCCGGGGCCGCTGACGGCGATCGCGCCGGGTAGCGCGGTGACGGTCATGGCATCCTTGTCGACGGCCACGTTGTCGACCGAGGCTGATGTGCGAACGACGCGCATGTCGGAACGGCGGGATGTGTAGGTCTGATAATCGCGCATTGTATAGGCTGTCACGGCAAATGCATGGTCGTAGCCGCTGTCAAGGCCGTCGAAGCGCATCGATGTATCGGCCGTTGTGCGGCATTCGAGCGGCACAGTGACGCTCTCACCGGCCCTGATATCCTGGATTATTTCGACTTCGTCGACAAAGAACGGTGTGCCGCTCTTGTTCATGAAAGCTACGATAACGCCGCTGAGGTCGATGTCCTCCGTATTGCGGATACGGAAACGGTGCTCGTTCATTCCTGCGGCGGATGGCTCAAAGTAGTCGGCTGCGACGGCCTGTGTGTCGTCAGGCGAGTAGAGAACCATCACAAACATGCCTTCCGGCTCGGGGGTATCTCCGCCGATGTCGAACGATTCGACTGTGGTGTAGAATCTGGCACGGACGTCAAATCCCGTGCCGCCGTTGCCGCCGAGATCGAGTACAGGTGAGTACACCAGGCCTGCATTGCCGTTCCAGTCGGTACCCTGCGAGCCGGCCATGCCTTTGGCCCAGCACGGATTGGTGGCACACCAGGCGGTGTGTGCCATGCCGTTGGCGGCGAAGTCGTAGGGCGAGGTTCCGCTATATCCGGGGTTGCCTGTGGAGCCCTGAGTTATGAGATCGAAGTTTTCGCTGTTGATGGTGTATCCGGGGGTGTCGGCTGCTGCCTCGAAAAGGCGGTAGCTGTCGACCGTATATGTTCGGGCATGTGGCAGCGGTTTCCAATGGGCGGTGTAGCCGCCGGCCGACACGTCGGTGGCCTCGTCGGTAGTGACGCGCAGGCCGCTCACGCCGTCGACCCATATTGTGGTGCTTGGATCGGACACCTTCGAGCCGTCGGTACTGATCACATTGTAGAAATAATCGCGCTCGGGGTCTATGTCGCGGACGGTGTAGCGTGTGCCGGCTACCTTCTTGGCATCGGCAACCATCACACGTCGGGGGGTCGACTCATATTCTATCTCGATATCATCGATATAGAATTCAAGTCGGTTCTTCTGCATAAATTCTATCTGGATGCGAGTCGTGTTAGAGCCGAATACGACGTCGCCCTCGAGCTCAAAGTCAAGGCCGTCGGCAGCAAGGTAGAAGTTAGGTACGTTGGCCAGCGGAACCCATTTGCCTGTGGTGGCGTCGTAGCCGGATATTTGTATCAGGCTATAGAAGCAGTCGTCCTGATTATCGTGGTCAAGGTCAAATTCAGGGTCGAAACTCGACGGCCGCATCCATATACTTGCGCGGGTGATCGGCTGTGGCGATTCGGGAGAGATGATTACATCGCCCTCGGCATCAAATACCAGCGACTGCGGCGC
>JAGANS010000073.1 GCA_017624155.1 Muribaculaceae bacterium
AACGGGATCGGGGAAGTCCATTGCCTCAAGCACGATGGGGGCATCCTCTGAGCAGAGGGTATCGCCGGTGCGGATGTCCTTGAAGCCTACGCCTGCGCCGATATCGCCGCAGCCGATCTTTTCTTTGGGGTTCTGCTTGTTGGAGTGCATCTGGAAGAGGCGCGAGATACGCTCCTTCTTGCCCGAGCGGGAATTGAGGACGTAAGAGCCGGCATCGATGTCGCCCGAGTAAACACGGAAGAAGCAGAGACGGCCTACATAGGGATCGGTAGCGATCTTGAACGCGAGGGCGCACATGGGAGCGTCGGACGACGGTTCGCGTGTCTCCACCTTGTCGGGGTCGCCGACAGCGTGACCCTGTACAGCACCTGCATCGACAGGGCTGGGGAGGTATGCGCAGACAGCGTCGAGGAGGCACTGCACACCTTTGTTCTTGAACGACGAACCGAGAATCATGGGCACGAGGTCCATGCTGAGGGTAGCCTTGCGGAGAGCGCGCTTGATCTCTTCAACGGTAATGGTGGAGGGATCGTCGAAGTATTTGCCCATGAGATCATCGTCGTATTCAGCGATCTTTTCGAGCATTTTGTCGCGCCATTCGTCGGCCTCGGCCTGGAGGCTGGCGGGGATTTCCTCTACGGTGTAGTCGGCGCCCATAGTCTCGTCGTGCCAGAAGATAGCCTTCATTGTGATGAGGTCGACAACGCCCTTGAATGTCTCTTCAGCACCGATAGGAATCTGAATGGGACAGGGGTTTGCGCCGAGCACATCCTTGAGCTGGCGCACTACCTCAAAGAAGTTGGCACCGGAGCGGTCCATCTTGTTGACGTAGCCGATACGGGGGACGTTGTATTTGTCGGCCTGGCGCCATACGGTTTCGGACTGAGGCTCGACACCGCCGACAGCGCAGAATGTAGCGACAGCGCCGTCGAGCACGCGGAGCGAGCGCTCCACCTCGACAGTGAAGTCGACGTGCCCCGGGGTGTCGATAAGGTTGATCTTATACTTCTCGTCGTTATACTTCCAGAAAGCGGTAGTAGCGGCCGAAGTGATAGTTATACCACGCTCCTGCTCCTGTTCCATCCAGTCCATGGTGGCGGCACCGTCGTGCACTTCGCCGATCTTGTGGGTAAGACCGGTATAGAAGAGGATGCGTTCGGATGTAGTGGTCTTACCGGCATCGATGTGAGCCATGATGCCGATATTGCGGGTATACTTGAGTTGTTCGTCGGATTTAGCCATTTTTCGTATTTCTTAGCATGAAAAATTAGAAACGGAAGTGAGCGAATGCGCTGTTGGCCTCGGCCATCTTGTTCATGTCTTCCTTGCGCTTGAATGCGCCGCCCTGGCCGTTGAAGGCATCGACGATTTCGGCAGCGAGCTTATCGGCCATCGTCTTGCCGCCACGCTTACGGGCGTAGATGATCAGATTTTTCATAGAAATAGATTCCTTACGGTCGGGACGGATCTCTGTGGGGACCTGGAAAGTAGCGCCACCCACGCGGCGCGATTTTACTTCTACCTGGGGAGTAACGTTCTCGAGGGCTTTTTTCCAGATATCGAGAGCGGTGAGCTCCTCATTGGGCATCTTCGACTTCACAGTTTCGAGTGCTGTGTAGAAGATGGTGAATGCGGTGTTCTTCTTACCGTCATACATGAGGTGATTGACGAACTTTGTAACTCGCACTTCACCGAATACGGGATCGGGGAGAATTACCCGTTTCTTAGGTTTTGCCTTTCTCATTGTAGGTTTTACCGGAATGTGTTTTTGATTGCTTGGTTGCTTGCGTCGGAACTCTTCAGCCACATTAATATATATGTGCGACCTCTGTCGCGTCGATGAGTGGCTTACTCAACCTGTGTCAGCTTATCAAGAATTCAAAAACGAGTTTTAAACTGTAAGTTGTTAAATCTCGCGGTGCTTTCAGAATAACTTCACCCTTACGGATTACTTCTTGGCTGCACCGGCCTTGGGACGCTTGGCACCATACTTCGAGCGGCGCTGAGTGCGATCCTTGACACCCGATGTATCGAGAGTGCCGCGGACAATGTGATAGCGCACACCGGGAAGGTCTTTCACACGACCGCCGCGGACGAGAACAATCGAGTGTTCCTGAAGGTTATGACCTTCGCCGGGGATGTAGGAGTTGACTTCCTTGCCGTTAGTGAGGCGCACACGGGCAACTTTACGCATAGCCGAATTAGGCTTTTTGGGAGTGGTGGTGTAGACACGCACGCACACGCCGCGACGCTGGGGGCATGAGTCGAGCGCGGGCGACTTACTCTTGTCGACCAGTGCCACACGTCCTTTTCTTACTAATTGCTGAATAGTAGGCATCTTAGTTTTTTAGTTAGAATCTTAGTTTCTTATCTCTGTTGTGTTATATTCATTCACTTATAAAAAGACCGTCATTACACACAGCTAATGCCGTAACCCACAGATGGTTATCGACACGCAGGGGCGCATGGGCGCTCTTTTTCGGTGCAAAGTTACACATTATTTGGCTAACTGCCAAATATTTGAAGAAAAAAATCTGTCGGGCCTCCCGTATTTGTTTTTGCCGGAATTAATGTGTATTTTTGCGGATTATGAAAAAGAGACACGTCATTCTCCTTGCCGCCGGACTGGCGATAGCCGCCGGCGTGCTGTGTTCGTATACAAGTTATGACTACCGCGATTGCCGCAGTGCCATTTCAGATGCTCAGAGCTACACGCGCCGGGCCGAGAGTTGCCGCCGCGACGCCGAGTCGTATCTGCGCGATTCGGAGCGCTATCAGAACGAAGCCGATCGCTACCGCAAGCGCGACAAGATGCGCGAGGCGCGCGATTATCAGCAACGGGCCGACCGATCGATGGAGAAATTCTGCGACAAGATGCGGCAGGCGCGCGATTACAGCGAGCGGGCGGCCGACATGTATGGCCGCGCGGCACGCTACAGGTAACAATCAGGCGTGTCAGTCGCGCGCAGTCTTCGACGTCATGATGTCAAGGATGAGACTGTCGGTCTGCGTCATGCCTTCGCGCCCTATGGTAGTGAGATTGTGAATTGTGCGGTCAACGCAATCGTCGATGATACCTTCAAGTGAGCTCACCGACTCACCGTCCATGGCTACCATGGCCGAAATCACGGCGGTGGATACGCCGCTCGTAAGTTTCAGCGCACAGCTGGGCTTGGCGCCGTCGCATATCATGCCTGTAAGGTTGGCCACCATATTCTTGACAGTGCCTGCCACCTGCTCGAATCCGCCCCCCATCAGATAGCAGATGCCGGCGCTTGAACCTGTTGCGGCCACGACGCAGCCGCAGAGCGCCGACAGGCAGCCGAGGCTCTGCTTGATATATATGGCTGTGAGATGGCTCAGTGTGAGCGCCCTCACGGTATGCTCGATGTCGGCATAGGTTTCCTCGGCATAAACCACTACCGGCATAGTCGCCGCGATACCCTGGTTGCCTGAGCCCGAATTGCTCATCACGGCCACAGGCGCGCCCCCCATGCGGGCATCACATGCAGCTGACGTATAACTCAGTATGCGCGAGAAGGTGCTGTCGCCCATCACGCGGCGCTGGCGTTCGCTGTGCAGGGTGCGCCCCACATGATGGCCGTAAGGCTCCATCAGCGCCCACTCGGCGGCAGCCTTGTTGAGATGGCGCGTCTCAAGAATGAACGACAGCTCGTCAACAGGCGTTGTCATGGCGAAATCCCATACCGTGCGCAGCGACAGCTCGATATTGTCGCCGCATTCGCCGGCGTGAGCGTCGGCCGACTGCACGGACCCACAGTCAACACGGCTACCGTCGCGCTCAAGCAGAACAAAGTGTGTATGAGAACCCTCGATGACGGCACGAGCCGTATGGCCGCCGCCATATACTCTGACATCAATATACAGGATATCAGGTGCATGAGGCTCAAGGGCTATGTCTACACTGCCCTTGTGTGCGAGCATTGCCTTGCCCTGCTCCACAACATCGGGAGTGACACCGGCGAGCACCTCAAGGCCGAGTTCGGCACGGCCGGCCAGCACTCCGAGGGCAACGGCAATCGGCAGGCCGATCATGCCGGTGCCGGGAATCCCGACACCCATGGCGTTCTTGATAATGTTGCCGCTGAGACGACATTCCACGCGCTCCACGGCATCGCGCGGCATGCCGAGCAACTCGGCGGCACGGGCGGCGGCGAGGGCAACGGCCACAGGTTCGGTACAGCCCACAGCGGGCACAACTTCGCGCTTGATAAGCGCCAGAATACGGTCTTTGAGAATTTCGTCGATCATGGCTGTCGATTGGTTGTATGAGTGCAAAGTTATAAAATTTTTTGTACATTTGCAGCTCAATGGACAAAACATCATCCGACACCCGTGTAAAAGGACGCTTCGCGCCATCGCCGACAGGCCGCATGCACCTCGGCAACGTATATACGGCGTTGCTGTCGTGGCTGTCGGCCAGAAGTGCCGGCGGCACATGGCTGCTGCGCATCGAGGATCTCGATCCGCAGCGGTCGAGATACGAGTATGCCCGGCTGATCGAGGACGACCTGCACTGGCTCGGACTCGACTGGGACGAAGGCGGCCTTGACGGCACGGGAGCCGCCGGACCATATTCGCAGAGCCGTCGCCACGACATATATCTCGAATACTTCAGCCGCCTGCGCGACACAGGCCTGACCTATCCATGCTATTGCACCCGTGCCGACATCATGGCCACGCAGGCACCGCACCAGTCGGACGGCCGCGTGATATATGCGGGCACCTGTCGCCCGCACGCTCTGCCATGCTACGCCGACGAGCCCCAGCGGCCTCATGCCACGAGGCTATATGTGCCTGACGAAGACATTCTTTTCACCGATATGGTGTACGGTCCGCAGAGCGTGAATCTTGCGCGTAAATGCGGCGACTTCGTAGTGCGACGGGCCGACGGCGCCTGGGCCTACCAGCTTGCCGTTGTGGTGGACGACGCGCTGATGGGAGTCTCAGAGGTAATCCGCGGCAACGACCTGCTGCAATCGGCGGCACAGCAAATATATCTGTACAGGCTGCTGGGGCTGGAGCCGCCACAATACGGTCACCTGCCACTGCTGTGCAATTCCGAGAGGCGCCGGCTGTCGAAACGCGACAGATCGCTGGCGATGGACGAGTTGCGGCAACGCCACACAGCAGCCGAAATTATCGGTATGGCCGCCGCAGCAGCGGGTCTCATCCCCCACCCCATGCCGATAAGCCCGGCCGAACTCGCCGCCACATTCAGCCTCAAGGCCGTCAGACCGACCGGTAATATCATCATTCCGGACAATTTTGTGTGATTTTTTTGCGATTCGACAAAGGATTTTTGGTTAATTCGGGTTAAACTTTTAACTTTGCATGCTAAACCAATAGCGTCGGCCCGACGTTATTGTCTAAACACTTATTGTACCGAAATCTTATGAAAAACCTGTTTACCTGCCTGATGGTGTTTGCCGGTCTTTCGGCAAGCTGGCTGAGTGCATCGGCCGACGAGCCGGCCGGATACTACCGCTCGCTCGAAGGCAAGAGCGACGCCGACCTCAAGACTGCCATTTATCAGCTGATACACAACTTTACACAAGTATCGTCATATCAAGACCTTCCAAAATATTTCCAGCGTACCGACGTCTACCCCGAGTCGCATCGCTGGTGGGACATGTACAGCGATATACCGCTCTATGCGCCCAGTTTCAAAGGGCTCAACCGCGAGCACTCGTTTCCCAAAAGCTGGTGGGGCGGCAGCACAGGCATTCCTGCCTACGTCGACCTCAACCATCTGTACCCGTCGGAGCAGGCGGCCAATATGGCCAAAAGCAACTATCCGCTGGGGCAGGTGAGCATATCCGACAATCCTCGGTTTGACAACGGCATATCGAAGGTAGGCTATCCCATGACCGGTCAGGGCGGCGGCAGCCAGTGGGTGTTCGAGCCCGACGACGAATACAAGGGCGACTTCGCGCGCACATATTTCTACATGGTGACATGCTATCAGAATCTCACATGGTCGAGCAAATACGACTATATGATGAATTCCGAAGCGTACCCGACCCTGAAAGGCTGGGCATCGCGCATGCTGCTCGAATGGAGCCGTCAGGATCCCGTGAGCGACAAGGAAAAGATGCGCAATGAAACCGTGTATGAGATACAGAACAACCGCAACCCCTTTATTGACCGTCCGGAACTGGCCGAATACATCTGGGGCGACAAAATGGGTCAGCCCTACCACAGCGGCTCGGGAGACGAACCGGCAGGCGATCCCGTACTGGAAACACCTACCCAGGGTATGTCGCTCGACTTCGGTCAGGTTGCTCTCGGACAATCGACTACATCCAAGCTCTTTTTTCACGGCCAGAATCTCACCGGCTCGCTCAAGCTACAGATATACCGCGGCGACACGGACATGTTCTCCATACCATCGTCGACACTGAGCACATCGCTTGTCAATTCTCCCGACGGTACATGGCTCACCATCACATACAAACCCAACGCATTGGGCAGCCACAGCGCCCGCCTGCTGATAAGCGAAGGCGGCTTCATGGGCGGCTCGCGCGCCATCACCCTTATTGGCGAATGCCTCGAAGTTCCGACTCTCACAGCCTGCACCGCCACCGATGCCACCGACATAACATCCGACTCGTACCGCGCCAACTGGATTTCACCCGAAGGCGAGGTAGTGGACTACTGGATTGTAAACCGCACACGATTTGTGGGCGGCAAGGCCACTACCGAAGAGGTGCTTGCCGAAGAACCCGGCATAATTATCGAAGGCTTCAATGAAAGCGAATCCGAGTCATATTCCGTGCAGTCAGTACGACTGGGCTACCGCTCACCCGAATCCAACGTAATATTTGTAGCCCACAGCGGCGTGACAGGTGTCGAGGCCGAGCGCGGCCTTGAGATACAGGGGTTCGAGGGCTGCCTGCGATTCATCTGCGACGGCGAGCATACCGGTGTATGTGTCTACGACGTCACCGGCAAGCTTGTGATGTTCCTCGCATCCGTACACAACAACATGGACGTAGACATTCCGGCAGGCATCTATTTCATCAGTTCCGACCAGCTCGGCTCGCCTGTTAAGGCAGTTGTAAAATAACGGCACAAGATGCTGAATCTCACCAATGTATTACGGCCCTGGTTTGCACGGCGTATCCGCGCGAGCCGGGGCTGGTACACACCCGAGGGTGCGCGACAGGCACAGCTCGGCGTGCTCAGGCATCTGCTGCGCAAAGCCGCCCGTACAGAGATCGGCCGCAGCAAGGGATTCGGCTCGATGGCGGGATACAACGACTTTGCGGCCGGCGTTGCCCCGGCCGCCTATCCCGAATATCGCCAGATGGTGGAGCGTATGGTGCAGGGCGAGCGCGATGTGCTGTGGCCGGGGGTATGCCGGCGCTTCGCACAGTCGAGCGGCACATCCGACGGCAAGAGCAAGTTCATACCGGTCACCGACGATTCTCTGCGGACAAACCACTACCGCGGGGCATCGGACGTCGTGGCACACTATCTCGATCTGTATCCGCAGTCCAATCTGTTCGGCGGCAAATGCTTCATTCTCGGCGGCAGCTTTGCCAACGAGCTCAGAAACCTGCCGCCGGGAGTGAAAGTCGGCGACCTGTCGGCCAATCTCATCGACGGCATGAACCCGGCGGCCAACCTGCTGCGTGTACCCGGCAAAGACGTCGCACTTATGACCGACTGGACAGAAAAGCTGCCGGCACTCGTAGAAGCCTCGCTGCATCAGGACATCACCAACATATCCGGAGTGCCTTCGTGGTTCCTGACTGTGCTCCGCGAGGTGATAAAGCGTGCCGGCGCCAACACCATCCACGATGTATGGCCACGGCTCGAGGTCTTCTTCCACGGAGGCATAGCCTTTGGACCCTACCGCGAGCAGTACCGCGCCATCACCGATCCTGCCCGGATGCGCTATCTCGAGACATACAACGCCTCGGAGGGATTCTTCGCAGTGCAGGACACCCTCGATGCCGCCGGCATGCTGCTGCTGCTCGACTGCGGAGTATTCTACGAATTTATTCCGGTCGACCTCAGCGGCGATTATGAGGGCAAGCCTGTACCGGCATGGGAAGTCGAAAAAGGCATGATATACGAGATGATAATAAGCTCGTGCAACGGACTGTGGCGCTACCGTATCGGCGACACTGTGCAGATACAGTCAACCTCACCGCTGCGCATCACAATCGCCGGACGCACCAAGTGTTATATCAATGCTTTCGGCGAAGAACTGATGGTGCACAATGCCGACGCAGCGATTGCTGAGGCGTGCCGCAAAACCGGCGCCGCCGTGCTCAACTATACCGCTGCCCCAGTATACGCGGTGTCGGGCACACGCGGACGCCACCAGTGGCTCATCGAATGGGCCACTGAACCACAATCGGTCGAAGATTTTGCCGACATATTAGACGCCGAGCTCCAAAAGCAGAATTCCGACTATCAGGCCAAGCGCAGCGGCGGCATATTCCTCGACCGCCTGTCGATAACAAGCGCCCGCAGCGGACTGTTCGACGACTGGCTGGCCTCGACCGGCAAGCTTGGAGGACAGCGCAAGGTGCCACGACTCTCAAATTCACGCGATATAATCGAATCATTACTTCATATACAATGAAATTAAAACAACTCCTGGCTGCGGCTGCCACGTGCGCCGCTCTCAGCGCTGCGGCCGACGACGCTCCGCGCTACATATTCTATTTCATAGGCGACGGCATGGGACTCAGCCCGGTCATGACCGCACAAGCCTATAACAGAGACATTCTCAAGAACGACAAGCCTCTGCTGATGCTGCAATTTCCTGTGTCATCGTGGGCCATGACATACTCGGCCAATGCCCCGATCACCGACTCGGCAGCAGCCGGCACGGCCCTGTCGACCGGTTCCAAGACCAAAAACGGTATGGTGGGCATGAATCCCGACACAGTAAGTGTAACTTCGGTGGCCCGGCAACTCAAGGATATGGGATGGGGTGTCGGCATTGTCACTACGGTCGGCGCCGACGATGCCACACCCTCGGCATTCTATGCCCACGTCCCCTATCGCAAGATGTTCTACGACATCGACATGGCCGCAGCCGCTTCCGGCTACGAATTCATAGCCGGCGCAGGCCTCGGCGGCCTCAAGGACAAGGACGGTAAGCCCACCGATATCGAAGAGGTGATGAAGCAGAACGACGTGCAGATAATATACGGCCCCGATGGCATAAAAGACATCGACAGCAGGCGTGTATTGCTCGTCGGTCCCAAGGACAGCCCTTCGTGGAACGTAGGCTATACAATCGACTCGATTTCGGGCGCACTCACACTGCCGGTAATAACGCAGACATGTCTCAGTCATCTTGAAAAACAGACACCTGAACACTTCTTCATGATGGTGGAAGGCGGCAACATCGACCATGCCCTGCACGCCAACGACGGCGGGGCGGCCGTTAAGGAAATTCTCAACTTTGACAGCGCTCTCGCCATAGCATACGACTTCTATCTCGCCCACCCCGACGAAACCCTTATCGTAGTGACCGCCGACCACGATACCGGCGGCATGAGCCATGTGCACTCGCGCATCAACATGCCCGATCAGCTGCATGTGTTCGATTATCAGAAGGTATCGAAAGAGGCCTTCAGCGAATACTGCAAGTCTCTGCTCAAAAACCGCCGTGTATACCGCTGGGAGGACATGAAGGAATATCTCGAGGAGAATCTTGGCCTCTTCTCACATATCCCTGTAAGCGAAGAACAGACCGAGAATCTGAAAAAGATGTTCACCGAAACATTCGAGATGCGCAACAGTGCCGACCAGAAGACCCTCTATGCCTCGTTCAACGCATTTGCTGTCGAGGTGTTCAGGCTTGTAAACGATGCCGCGGGTACCATATTCACCACAGTGGGCCATTCGGGCAACCCCGTGCCTGTATTCGCCGTAGGTGTGGGTTCCGACATGTTCCGCAACGTGAACAACAACATCGACATCCCCGCCAAAATCCGCAAAATAGCCGGAATAAACGAGTAAACCCCATATAATCCTACGAATGCGGCCTATGATTCACAACATCACAGGCCGTATTCGTATTTATAATGTACCGGAATTTATCTTATATACCGCCGCACGTATGTTGTCGAGTGTATCGACTATCAGATAGTATTCGTACTCGACAATCGAATTTTTCATCAACTTCTCACGCCTTAGTGGCGCGATATAACTCGTTGATCCTGAATATTCCGTACCTGTAGTATCGGCATCCGAACGTCCGGCGAGAAAGCGGGTGGCCGATGGACTGTATACAGCCATCCCCCAGCCGTTATCATCGACAAAGGCCATCCATTTTTCAGAAATATCGTCATAACGCCCCCATGTGCCGCCGCCTCCGTCGGTATTCATGACAAGCTGAACAACATCAAGCTGTGATACAGATGCGCCGGTGAAAGGTTCGGCGCCATTGTAGGTGTACAGACGGCTGAGTGCCGAAATCGGATAAACGGCAGGGATCTCCTGATCATGCGTATAGCCTTCGCCGTATATCGAGTCAGTACGATGACAGACAAGGCGGTTGCGGACGTGGACTACGTTTCCGCGAAGCGTAGTCCACTGCTCCATTACTGCCTGCGCCTCTTCATTGTCCATATCCCACAGCATGGGCACACACTTTACATATGTAGACGAGTCATTGGAAACGGCCTCAAGAATCCGGGCCCGGTTGCACTTATAGTCACCAACCTGTATGGGATTCCAGGCCCATGGTGTCCAGGCGTCGCCCTGCCCCTGCGCACGCCTGTCAATCACTTTGCCACCATAATATGACTGCTGTATATAACGACCCTCATCGGCGATATTGACGATATTGAAGTCTGAATCGGCCATCGATATATAGCATATCGCACCTCCGCGGCTGAGGTCCTGCTTTACGACGAGTTTATCGCCGGAAATAACAAGGGCGGCGTCACCGTCAGCCACCTGTCGACCATAGGCAGTGAATGCGACCGTCAGTAACACAATGGCCGTGACCATGGGTATAAAACTTTTCATAAGGCATAAAAATATTGAGGCCTCATCCACGATTTGCAGACGAGGCCTGTGTACGGTTGCGGAATAGTGATTCGAGCGGGCTTTGTGAGAGTGGTATTATCTTATTGATTATCAATTTGTTGCCTGACATAATTGAGAAGCAATGTACCACGGTTTGTACCACATTTTCCGCTCTATTTTGGAGGGCAAAATTGCCCTGATTTATCACTACCTGCGAGAGCATCACAAAATTAACACTTATTATCCGAATATTTGCCAAATAAACAATATTTAACTATTAAAAATTGTGGTTCTCATACTTGAAC
>JAGANS010000074.1 GCA_017624155.1 Muribaculaceae bacterium
ACCGATACGGGCCGTCCCTGAGGGTCGGTGCCGAGGAGGCGTTCGCCCACCTTGTGTTCCAGACGCATGTTGAGGGTTTCGTCGACCATCGGGTGGAATTTGTCGTAGAAGTTGCGCATCTCGGCATTCCAGGGCAACTTGCCTTCGGCGATGTCGTCGAAGCGCTCCTCCACACGGGCGGTGAAGTTGTAATCAAGAATATCGGGGAAGTAGCGTGTGAGGAACTCGTTGACTACCATGCCGATGTCGGTGGGTATAAGCTTGCCCTTCTCCGAGCCGGTGATCTCGGTACGCTCTTCGCGTGTCACCTTGCCCGATGCCGCGTCGAGGTGCAGTACGGTGTATGAGCGGGGAGAGCCTTCGCGCTCGCCGCGCTCGATATAGTCGCGGTTTTGTATGGTGGATATGGTAGGCGCGTATGTGGACGGGCGGCCTATGCCGAGTTCTTCCATCTTTTTCACAAGCGATGCCTCGGTGTAGCGTGGCGGCTGCTGTGTAAAGCGCTCGGTGGCCTGCATGTCGGCGAGTGTCAGGGGCTCGCCGGTATGGAGGGCCGGCAGTATCGACATGCCGGCGGGTGCGTCGCCCTCGTCGTCGTGTCCCTCGGTATATACGCGCAGGAAGCCGTCAAAGCGGATTACCTCGCCTGTGGCGGTGAAGCGGTTGTCGGGCAGCCGGGAGTCGGATATTTCGACGGTTGTCTTCTCGATCTGAGCGTCGGCCATCTGCGAGGCTATGGCGCGCTGGCGTATCAGCGTGTAGAGGCGCTGTTCGCGGTCGGTGCAGTCGTCGGGGGCTGTGACTGTGATGTCGGTGGGACGGATGGCTTCGTGGGCCTCCTGAGCGCCTTTCGACTGGGTGTGGTAGCGGCGTGTCTGCAGGTAACGGTCGCCCATCGAGTCGACGATTTCCTGCGATATGGCTGCCATTGCCTCGTCGGAAAGGTTGAGTGAGTCGGTACGCATATAAGTAATGTGACCGGCTTCGTAGAGTTTCTGTGCCACCATCATAGTCTGTGCCACGGTAAACCCGAGCTTGCGGGCGGCCTCCTGTTGCAGGGTGGAGGTGGTGAATGGCGGCGCGGGGGACTTGTGGAGCGGGCGTGTGCTGATGTCGCCGACGGTGAAGGCGGCGTTGGCGCTGTCGGCAAGGAGCTCGCGGGCTTCGCTCTCCGACGACAGCCTGCGGCCGTATTCGGCACGGATGTCGGTGCCGTCTTCCCCTTTGAATACGGCATTGACACGGTAATAAGGTTCGCTCACAAAATTCTTGATCTCGTTCTCGCGTTCGACAATCAGGCGTACGGCCACCGACTGCACGCGGCCTGCCGAGAGGGCCGGCTTGATCTTGCGCCACAGTACAGGCGACAGTTCAAATCCCACGATGCGGTCGAGCACGCGCCGTGCCTGTTGTGCGTCGACACGGTTGAGGTCAATGGTGCGGGGATGCTGCAGGGCGTTGAGGATGGCTTTTTTTGTGATTTCGTGAAATACTATGCGCTTGGTGGTGGCCGGGTCGAGACCGAGGACCTCGGCGAGATGCCATGCTATGGCTTCACCCTCGCGGTCTTCATCAGAGGCAAGCCACACGGTGTCGGCCTGAGAGGCTGCTTTGCGCAGGCCTGCCACAATATCTTCTTTATCTTCCGGAATCTCATATATCGGCGAAAAATCCTTGTCGACATCTATACTGAAACTCTTGGACTTAAGGTCGCGTATATGTCCGTAGCTCGACATCACTTTAAAGTCGGGGCCTAAAAATTTTTCTATTGTCTTAGCCTTTGCGGGTGACTCTACGATTACCAGATTTTTCACGTTTATATACAATAATTATTAGCGGAAGTCCATTTAAGGCGCAAAATTAATATAAAAATTCAAATAACAAACGATTTTCCGCCAATAAAAGTTGCTCTTTGCCGCAGGGCTCAGATTGTGAGGGAGAGGAAGAACTCGACGTTGGTGCCGGGCATGGGACGGGAGAGGACGGTGCGGTAGTCGGCATCGAAGAGGTTGTTGACGGCAGCTTTGGCGTGCCATTGCAGTCCAAAGAGATTCAGGGATTTGTCGAGTGAAAGGTTGCTGAGGGAGTAGCCGGGCAGGTGACCGGTGATGGTGTATTCGTTGCTCGACATGGTGAACCGCTCGCTGTAGGCCTGAATCTTGTAGGCGAGTTCCCAGCCTCGCCAGCCCACGCGGAGGACGGCCGATGCGGAATGCCGCGGCACGTAGGGGAGCTGCTTGCCCACGCTGCGGTCGGCGTCGTTGACGGGTTCGCCGCAGTTGATGGATGCCGACCAGGTGTAACTTGCCGAGATGTCGAGCCGCCATCCCCGTGGCAACGACAGGCCTGCGGCGGCCTCGGCCTCGATGCCGTAGGCGTGTACTTCCTTGACATTGGAGGGTACATAGAAGCCCTTGGGCGAGGGCAGCCACTGTATCCAGTCGGTAATGCGCGAGTCAAACCATCCTGCCGAGGCGGAGAAGGTGTGCCGGCCATCGAGGGTGAATTGCGACGACAGGCCCAGGTCATAGGTCCAGCCCTGTTCGGGGCGCAGATCGGGATTGCCGCCGGGGGTGGTGTAGAGGTCGTTGAGGGTGGGGAAGCGGTAGTTGCGCGAGGCGGAAGCCTTGGCGGTGAGGCCGATGGCCGGGATGACAGTATAATCGGCGAAGACGGCGGGAACTGGGGCGGCGACTTTGGAACCGAATGTCTCCTGCCTCAGCACGATGCCTGCACCGAAGCGCCTGACGGGTCGCCACTTGGCCGACAGGGAGGCCGATAACTCGATGCGCGAGCGGTCGTATCCGGGGACGATGTCGGAGCCGGGTGCGGCCAGGGCATTGTCGTGGCTGTCGACACAGTGTCGGTGAGCGTCGATATCGGCGGTGAACAGCCAGCTGTCGGTAGGATACCACGACCAGCCGGCGGCGGCGTACAGAGTGTTGACATGGCTGCGCGAGCGGGTGAGGGTGGTGGAGACGCCGCCGCCGAGTCCGCGCCGGTAGTCGTAGGCGAGCCATGTGTGTATGTAGCCGGCTCTGGCGCGAAGTGCCATGTATGGCGATGTGCGGTTCCATGAGGCGACGGTGCGGAATGTATGTTCGCGCTGACGGTTTTCAAAATCGTTGGACGAATAGTCGGTGGTGAGCAGTGGCAGCTCTCGGTTGCTGCTCATATACCATGCGTCGATACCCCAGCGGCCGCGGTGTCCGGCGTCGTAGGATGCAGAGAGCAGTGTGTGGAAGTCCTTGAATGAACCCGAGCGGTTGCGCTCGCGGGGATGATAGGAGCCTATGACTTTGTTGTCGTCGTCATAGATGAGGATTTTCTTGTCACGGTTGGTGAAGGGAAAATCATTGGGCGATGATGAATATGATGTGCGCAGGCTCACACGCCAGGGTCCGCGCCCGTAGCCCAGCCGCAGGAATTCGTCGAATGTGCGCCACATGCCCACGCCCTGAACATACTGCGCCGAAAAGCCCTCGGGCACCCATGTGCGGGCCGAAGTGCCCAGCCTCACCAGTCCGCCGATGCCGCCTCCGGTATCGGTGAGGCTCGACGATCCGTGGACGAGGCGCGCGTCGTCGACAAAGTAGCCGGGGATCATCGAGAAGTCGGTGGAGCCGAGCATTGGCGAGGAGATGCGCATACCGTTCCATGTCACCTGGGTGTGGGACGGCGAAGTGCCGCGGAAGGTCACGGTGGCCAAAGTGGCGCGACCGAAGTTCTTGATATATGCCGAAGAGTTGAAGCCGAGGACATCGGCGAGTGACAAAGCCACGTTCTCGCGCAGGGCGGCGCTGTCGATGCGTGTTTCCTGACGGCCTACGTCGGCCACACGGCGTGCGGCCACAGAAATGCCGCGCAGCGCCACCGGGGCCGGAACCGAATCGGTATCCTGCCCGGCGGCGCCGAGTGCGGCTGCTGTCAGCAGTATTATTGCGGTGATGCGGTTCACTTGGCGTTGATCGCCGACGGATCATACCAGCAGAATGCCTGAGGAGATACGCCGGTGGCGAAAGACTGGGTGAGTTCACCCTTGCTATTGTAGCGCAGCACACGGCCCGGCTGCACGTAGTCGATGGCGTCGGCAATGTAGATGTCGGAACGAACAGGGTCGACGGTGAGGCCGTAATAATAGTTGCCCTTGCAGTCGATAAGGGGTTCGGCGGGCAGAGCGGTGTCGGTAATCGACATGGTGTAGACGTCGTTGCGGATGAAGTAGAGGCGGTCGCCGGCGCCGTTGATGGCGAGGGCCGGGGTGTAGTCGTTGAGTGTCATCTCGTATGTGGCGGCCACCTTGAAGTCGGCGGTAGTGACCTTGACGAGGCGGGGAGCCTCATGGCCTACGGGAGAGCCTTCGTATGAACCGTCGGTGAGGATCCACAGGTCGTGGTTCTTGTCCATCACCATAGACTTGGGCTGCAGGCCCACCTCGAGCGATGCATCGACCTTGTCGGTGGTGGTGTCGATGCGGATTATCGAGTTTTGGTAGCTCCAGCAGTTTACGTATATGTATTTGCCGATTTTTATCATCATCTCGGTCGAGCCGGTGGCTACATCCATGCCCGGAACCTCGATGTAGCCGGTGACTTTAAGGTTCTTTGTGTCGACAATGGCGATGCGATTGCTGTACAGTTGGGTGATGTATGCCTTGTTGGCGCCTACATTCTTGAAGTAACGGGGCGAAGTGAGGCCTTCGGTGATTGAGCCTTCGAGTTCGAGGTCGTCGGCATCGGTCTTGTATACGACATGCGAGTTGTTCACCACAATCCATGCGTTGTCACCGTCGATAGTCATCGACTGGGCGAGTTCGCCGAGGGGGATCTTGTTGGTATTGACGAATACCTCGCCGGCAGATACGTTGGTTTCGGGGTCGTAGAATGTAATCGACGAGTTGGCCGAGCCGAAGTTGCCCTGGCATATCACGTAGAGGCCCGAGGTCAAGTCGGGATCGATGACAGGCTTGGGATCGTCGGCGTCGGAGCATGCGGTGAAGGATGCTGCGGCAGCCATTGCGAGGCTGATGTTGAGCAGATGCTTGAATTTCATGTTGAAGATGTAAAAAAATCTATATTTCTGATAATAAAAAGTCCCGTGAAGGCTGACATCTGTCATTATGCCTTACGGGATGTATCATAGCCGGATGCAGCAGTGGCCGCAAAGTGTGCCGGCAATGTGGTGTTGACAGGTGCCTATAATCCCGCAGGCTGATGACTGATGTGAGATATCGGCAGGTCTTCTGACTTATCCCGGCCGGCGTTGCGCCTTCTCGGCTCCGACGGTGGAGCCAATGACGTTATGCAAGCGGCTTTTTTGTGAGGGATTTACAGCAGCGGGTACTGTTCAGGATTTTCACCTGATTCCCGATCCGTGACCTCCGTGCGGAGGCGCCGGACAGCTCCGGAATGGCAGACTCTTCTGCCGGCGGGGCAACCGATATCGGCTGCAAAGTTAAGAAAGTAATTTAGATTACGCAAGCGATGAGGTGATGTTGTGTGAAATGAACAAAACATACGTTTTTGCATTTGTTTTTATAAAACGAAAACAGAATGGACAATAATACAATATACAGCCGGTTCAGCCGATGGGTGAAACTTCGGCCCGATGCCGTCGCCGTCATCGGGGACGGAGGCAGCATGACATACCGCGAACTCGATATGATGGTCAATTCCATAATGTCGAAGTTCTGTGCAAATGAATATAAGGCCGTTGGAATAGTCATGAGCCACAGCGCCGAGATGATAGCGGCGATGCTGGCTGTATTGAAGAGCGGAGCGGCATACGTTCCGGCCGAGCCGACCCTGCCGCGTCAGCGTATCGACTATATGATGCGTACGGCGGAAGTCGGGTTTGTGATAACCGACGATTATTGCCGCGACCTGCCCGTGGCGCCGCCGCTGTCCGACCGCTCGACCCCCGGTGGCGCGGCCTATATCCTGTATACATCCGGCACGTCGGGACGTCCCAAGGGTGTTGTGGTTGAGAATCACAGTGTGGTGAACTATGCCGAGGCCTTCGAGCGTGAATTCCATGTTGCGCCCGGGGATGTGATGCTTCAATACTCTATCTGCTCGTTTGACATCTTCGTGGAGGAGGTGTTCACGACGTTGCTCAACGGGGCTGCGCTTGCAATACCGTCCGAGTCGGTGCATGAAGGCAGCCTTGACGGTATCATTGACTTCTGTGAGCGACATGGCGTCACCGTTATCAGCGGCTTTCCTTATCTCCTCGCCGACATGAACCGCAGCCGTGTCTATCCGTCGGGACTGCGGCTGCTCATCAGTGGCGGCGATGTGATACGTGCGGCCTACATCACATGGCTCAAGGATCAGGGATTTGTGATATACAATACATACGGACCGAGCGAGACAACGGTTTGCACCACATACAGCCGCGTCGACAATGTCACGCCCCTCGATGACGGCACGTATCCCATAGGAAAAGCGGTCAAAGGCGTCGGGGTGATGATCCTCGACGACAATCTGAATGAAGTTGCCGACGGGCAGACCGGTGAAATCTGTATATCGGGCGAAGGCGTGGCCCGCGGCTATCTCGGCAATCCGCCCGAGCAACGGAATTTCTTGACACTTGCCGACAGACGGCGAATGTATCGCAGCGGCGACCTGGGTTATCGTCTGCCTGACGGAAATATCGCGTTCCTGCGCCGTAAGGACAGGCAGGTGATGATCCTGGGCAGGCGTGTGGAGCCCGAAGAGGTGGAAAATGTGCTCAACGAATCGCCGTGCGTGGAGCGAGGGGTGGTGCGAGCCTTTACCGACGAGCACGGGCTGGCCTATCTTACGGCCTACTTCGTGCCGTCGCACAAAAACTGTCAGATAAGCCGTATAAAGACATTCCTGCGTTCGCGGCTTGCCGATTTCATGGTGCCGGAATTTTTTGTCAGAATGGAGGAAATCCCGCTCACGGCGCGTGGCAAGGTCAATGATCATGCCCTGCCTGTGGTAATGAAGGAAGGAGGCGCGGAATGAATGTGACTATGCGGCGGGTGATCGTAATACCCACTCTGATGCATTGGCGCAGGGAGGTGATTGAAAATGTGTTTGGCGTGATACCGTCCAAGGCTCTGATGGCGGCCAACCGCCGCTATTATCAGCAACATATCGCCGATGGCTCGCACATAGCCGTCGTGGCTGAGCTGGGTGATACCGATGTGGGTTGTGGTGCTGTATGCCTGTCGGAGGAGTTGCCTTCGCCCGACAATCCGTCGGGCCGCTGCGCCTACCTTATGAATATATATGTACGCGAGGAATATCGTGCGCAGGGGATCGGACACGCCATCGTGGAGTGGCTTCTTGAAAAAGCCCGTGAATCGGGCTGTGACAAGATTTATCTTGAAACAACTGCGGGTGCGCGTCCGTTATATATGGATATGGGCTTTAAAGATCTGCCCGGAATAATGAAATATGCAGACGTTCAGAATTGCGAATCTTAAGATAATGTCTGTCGGCGAATCCGCCGACAGGATATGCTATGTGCTGTCGCCTCTTGAGGGGCTTGACGAATGGATCGAGCAGGCCGCACAGGAATTCGGCGTGTCGATAGCCGTGATAACCGGTATGGACTGGGACGATGACCTTACTCCGTGGCCGGCGCCCAGCCAGCCGCCCGGCTGCCCCGACTTCAGGGGCAGGGCCGCCGGATTTCTCAAGATACTCGTCACCGAGGTATTGCCCGAGACTGAGCGCAGGCTGAATATTGATGCAAAAGCCGAGCGTACGCTCACCGGAGTGTCACTGTCGGGTCTCTTCACCCTGTGGCAATGGATGGTTAACGATACATTTCGCAATATTATCAGCCTGTCCGGCTCATTCTGGTATGACGGTTTCGTGGGGTGGCTCAAGGCGCAGCCGCTGCCCGAAAAGCATGGCAAAGCCTACTTCCTGCTCGGAAATCAGGAGGCAAAAACCAATGTGCAGGCTTTCAGAAGCGTGCAGACCGATACCGCGGAGATAGCGGATTATTTGCGCATCCACGGCATCGACGTTGACTTTGAACTGGTGCCGGGCAACCACTGTCAATACACCATACAGCGCCTTAACCGGGCTTTTGCCCGGATGTTCACGAGGGCCTGAGGGATTTCTTAGAATTTAACGGAGAGGCCGATTAGGCCGGTCTGCTTCTGCGAGGATATGAACGGGAGAATCTCGTAGCGGTGGCCAAGAAGATTCTCTGCACGGGCATACACTGTCAGCGCCGGAGTGATGCCATAGGAGACACTCAGGCGCAGATCGCTCTTGTTGCCGAGGCTGTATCGCTCGTCGGGATCGTCGGTGGCAAAGCGGTGGTCGCGCCACTCGTAGCCGAGAGTGATGTCGAGCCGGTCAACGGGATGGACTGTGGCCTCGGCATCGACAACGTATCGGGCACCGTCGTAGAAGTCGATCCAGCTGTGCGCATATTCCGACGGAGCGGCCTGGGCGCCGGCGCTGATGTCGAAGAGGCGGTGTGAATATCCCATCTTAACGCCGGCATGCCAACCGCTGATCTCGCGCTCGGTGAAGGGCTGGATGTCACGATAGGCCGGCACATACCATTCTTTGGCCTTGGCATAGCCGCCAAATAGGCCGAAAGTGAAGCCGCTGAACGGGCCGAAATTCAGCCCGGCCTCAAGCCGCAGGGGTATACGCGAGCGTCCGAAAGGTGCTGCAAATATCTGATACTGACACAGCTGGCGCATGCGGTTGAAGGGATTCATGACCTCGCCGCCGGTGGCGGTCACCCACATGGAGGCCAGTTCGGCGGCATCCCACTGCACATTTACCTCGGGGGCCA
This sequence comes from Muribaculaceae bacterium, assembly GCA_017624155.1. GTDB lineage: Bacteria > Bacteroidota > Bacteroidia > Bacteroidales > Muribaculaceae > CAG-873. The sequence goes on from JAGANS010000074.1 coordinate 8,797, forward strand.
CGCTCACCTTGCTGCCGTTGCCGCCGGCCGCGAAGTCGACTTTTACGCCTACGCGGGCGGTGAGGTTGCTGATTGTGAGCTGATAGAAGGGTGTGACGCCTACTGTACCGAGTGTCGCCTCGATACCCTCGGCAAGGCCGGAGGTATGCACAAAGTCGGCGTCAAGGGCTATGCCGGCGCGCGAATTGTCCATGACGGGAGCCGAACCTTCGGCCTCAACTATATACTGTTGCTGGCCCAGGCCGGGGACAGCAACGGCATTGGCAGGATCGAGCAGGGGGCGGAAGTCGGTGTCGCCGTTGCTCTCGAAGCTGAGACGTGCGTCCACCGTGTAGTCCACGATTCCGGCCTTGCTGCGCCAGCTAAGGTCGATGCCGAAGTCGCCGGTGTTGACAAGTCCCCACATATAGCTGCCCTGGCGCAGAAAGTCGTACGACAGGCCGGCGCTTATGGTCGAAGTGTCGGTCACGCGGTAGCCGAAGCCTACGGCGGCACGGGCAGAGTAGGACTGAAGGACGAAAGGCTTTTCGACTCCCTCGAAGGAGAAGGGCTTGTATCGCTCGCCGTCAAACTGCACGGCGGCGCCGAGATTCATGCGGTCGCTGTCGATAAAGCGGTAGCCGGCCGACACGCCAAGGTTGAGCGTGGGGAAGTAGCCGATGCCGGCATAGCCGCGATAGGGCGTCTTATCGGCTGCGAAAGCGCCCCTTGCGGGCGACAGGCGTGAATATGTGCGTGTGATGGCCGATAGACCTGTGTAATCGACAGGTGTAAGACTCTGTGTCGTTATGGCGGGGAGCACGAGTTGTGGCGACAGGCCGCCGAGGCGTGTGGCTCCGCGCTCGGCGGGGACTACGGTGCGGTCGACGACAACCTCGGTCGACAGATCCTGAGCGGCGGCGACAGCCGTCGCGCTTATTGCGAGTAAAAGAGCTATTTTCTTCATTTCAACCGTGTTTCAATCATTTGGAAAATATCGGTTTCGGAGCCGGGGTAGTTTTCGCGGAGCGATTTGAGATATTCGCGGGCCTCGAAAGTCTTGCCCTCGGCGCTGTATATGTCGCTGAGGAGGATGAATGCGCGGGCGAGCCAGTAGGTGTGTGGCGTGGCAGCATCGATAAGGGCTTCGGTGAGACGGCGTGCCTCGTCGTTGTCCTTGGCATCGAAGTAGCTCTGCGCCAGATAGTAGGCGCTCTTGGCACCATAGAGGTCGTCGGTGTTGCCGGCGATCTGTTTCCAGCCCTCGCGGGCCTGCGCGGTATGGCCTGTAAGGTCAAGTGCCAGAGCGCGCGAGAAGATTGCCTCGTTGCGCTCCTCGGCGCCGATTGTCGATGATGCAAGCAGGGCGTCGGCAGCGGCGATCACGCGCTGCTGGTCGGCCAGGTCGCGCGCCACACGCATTATACCCGTGCGCGCCAAGTTGGCAGTGCGGGGCGAGGATGCGCGGCTCTCGAGCAGAGTCCATGTGCGCAGGGCGTCGCCGCCGCGGCCGAGGGAATGCTCGGCATCAGCCTTGACTATCAGGGCATTCTCCATGAGCGGAGAGTCGGGATATTTTTCCACTATCTCGGTGGCGAATGTGAGGGCGTCGCCTGTGTCGCCGCGGCCTGTGGCGGCTTCCATCAGATAGCCGAGGGCGCGGGCGCGCGAGGCGCCGGCGGGGTAGTCGGTGAGATAGCGCTCCAGACGACCGGTGTTCTGAGCGGTGAGCCATGCCTTCTCGGCGGCTTCGAATGTAAGGCGGTCGGCATCGTTCACATCGAGCTGTGGGGCGCTCTCTATTCCGGCCAGCCATCGGCCGAAGTCGGCGATGTCGCCGTCCTCGGCGGTGAGACGCTTGAGCTCGTCGACGGCCATGCGTGCCTCGTCGGAGGTGGGATAGAGCTTCACAACATCCTTGTATGCGGTGATGGCGCCGGCGCGGTCGCCGTTGTTGAGCATCGTCAGGGCCATCTGCAGGTAGCCGCGGCGTCCCTGCTCGGTGCCGGGATAGTCGGCCACGAGACGCCGGTAGGTGTTGATGGCGCTCTTGTTGTCGCCGAGCTGGATGTAGCTCTCGGTGAGTTCGAGCAGGGCGTCGGGCACGAGCGATGAGGTAGGGAATTCGTCGAGCAGACGGCCGATTGTCTCGATCTTGGCACGGTGCTCGCGGCGATAGCCCTTAATCACGGCCTGCTGGAACAGCGGATAGTCGCCCGAGGCAGGAAGCATGTCGTATGAACGGGTATATGCAGCCTCGGCATTGGTGAAGTCCCCGGAGTAGAAATATGTGTCGGCCAGACGGTTGAGGGCATCGGTGCGCACCTCGGTCCCAAACTGGCCGGGGCTGTCGACAAAGTTGCGGAAGTTGACAGCAGCGTCCTTGTAATCCTTGGCTGCGAAACGGGCGTATCCAAGGTCGTATCGGGCCAGCGGACGGTTGACGTCGTCGGCGGGAGCATTGCGCAGGTAGCGGTTGAGACGGTCAATGGAACGCTTGTAGTCGCCTGTACGGTAATAGGCCTCGCCCAGCGACAGGTCCACGCGGGCGGCAGTGGCGGCGTCGTAGCGGGCGAGCGCGTCGGCCTGCAGGAGCAGTTTCAGCGCTTCTTCGGGCCGTGAGGCGGCCAGAGCGCGGGTGCCGAGCGCATAGAGCACCTTCTGCTTGGCTTCGAGTACCTTGGGCCCCGGTGAACGCATGCGGTTGATCGATGTCAGGGCGGCATCGTAATTGGAGTCGGTGAGATAGCCGGCCACAAGGTATTCCTGCACGGCCGGAGCATAGCGGCCCGTCGGGAAGCGGCGCAGGAAGTCCTCAAACACTGCTACTGACGAACCGAAGGGCACCCTGGCGCCACCGACCGTAGCGGTGGCATAGTTGTAATAGGCAGCTTCCTGCACATCGGTGTCGAAGTCCATCTTCAGGGCCTTGTCAAAGGCCAGCAGGGCTGCATCGCGCTGGCCCTCCTTTATCAGGGCCTGTCCTATATAGAGGTAGGCGCTCTGCATCATGGCATCGGGAGTGTCGCCGGCCGTCACCGGCTCGAGATACCGGACAGCCTCGGCATAATTGCCGTCGTTGAATTCGGCTGTGCCCAGCAGGTACATCGCCGAGCGCTCGGGCACCTCGGCCATCGAGGCATACCTGCGCAGATATGGCAATGCCTCGCGCGGGTTGCTTTCATATTGTATCTCACCGGCCAGCCGGAGGGCTTCGGCGGTGTATTGATCGGCCACGTCGTGCCTCTGGAGCAGCCGCCGCACATATTCAAGCGCACGGCGGCTGTCGCCCTGTACATAATATATCTGTGCCAGATAGTAATCGGCCATGTTGCCGGGAGGGGTATTGCGGTCGGCTTTTTCGAGCAGCCCGATTGCGCGGCTGTAATCATGGCGGCAGTAGGCGATGTAGCCGAGATAGAAGTCGGACCGGGCTGTCCAGTGGCGGTCGGTGCGTGCCTGAGCGAATAGCTCGCCGGCACGGTCGAGTTCGCCGAGCTTGAGCAGCGCGTAGGCCTTGTGATAGGCCATTGCAGCGGCCTCGTCGGCCGACAGGCCGGCCATCGGCACACGGTCATACTCGGCAAGAGCCTCGGCGGGCGAACCCTCGAGCAGGCAGTCGCCGAGCAGTATGCGGGCCTTGTGGCGGAGGGCCGAAGCACGGTATTCATCAAGAAACCGGCGCAGCAGATCGACGGCAATGGAGGCGTCGACATTTACCTGAGCGCGGGCCTGCAGCCATGCGGCCTGCTCGCGCTCGGCGGGGCTGAGGGCGCCGCGCTCAAGGGCTGCAACCTGATCGAGACAGCCGATATAGTTGCGGTCGGCCAGCATGGCCTCGGCGCGGGCGATATATCCGGCATTGCCGGGGTCGTTTATCTGAGCTCCTGCGGCAAGTGAGCCTGCAAGCAGCAGAGGTAGCAGAGTTTTTCTTTTCATAGGAGAAAAATTTTGACAAAGTTACTGATTTTTATTGCAAACTTGCTAACTTTGTTGTTTGAATTTTAAAATGAAAAATGACTCAGGCAGAAAAAAAGAAAAGGAGCTGGCTTGGCACATTGCTCAAATTCATCATTCCGGTGATAATAAGCTGCGGTCTGTGCTGGCTGTTGTTCAAGGACTTCGATCTGCGCCGGATGTGGACGGTAATCCGTACCGAATGTGACTTCCGGTGGATAGCCGCGGCCCTGGCGTTGTCGGTGTTCAGCTACATTTTCCGTGCCATGCGCTGGCGCATACAGTTGCGGGCGATCGGCGTCGACCCGCCGCTGTTCGCACTTATTCTCAGCATCTTCGGCACGTATGCCGTCAATCTTGTGTTTCCTCGTCTGGGCGAGGTGTGGCGCTCGGGCTACATAGCCCAGCGGCAGCATGCCCCGTTTACCTCGGTATTCGGATCGATGGTGGCCGACCGACTCGCCGACACCGTGACCGTGGCCCTTATCACAATGTTCACTTTTCTGGTGGCTTCGCGTCAGCTGATATCCTATCTGTCGCAGAACAAGGAGGCTTATGAGAGCATCAGCCGGCTTATGTTCTCCCCCTGGCTGTGGGGGGCTGCGGTGCTGTTTGTGGCCGGCCTGTGGTGGTTTCTGCGTCACAAATGGAAAAATCCGGCAGCGCGGCGTATCCAGACGGCATTCTTCGAACTGTGGCAAGGCTTTGCGGCTATATTCCGTATGCCGGGCAAAGGCCGCTGGCTGTTGCTCACGGTGGCTATATGGGGCTGCTTCTTCGTGCAGCTCGTGCTGGGATTCTTTGCCTTCGGCTTCACGGCCGACATCATTGCCGAGTATGGCATCACGGCCGCGCTTGTCACCTTTGTGCTGTCGTCCATATCAATGGCTGTGCCGAGCAACGGCGGCATCGGCCCCTGGCAGTGGGCAGTGATGTTCGCACTGGGTATCTACGGACTCGACGCCGAGCGTGCCGGCGCGTTCGCCAACCTGATTCTCGGCTGCAACACGCTGATGCTCATCGCCCTCGGCCTTTTCACCTTCACCTGTATCGCCCTCTCCCGCCGCAGCCACAAGGCATAATTTCCGGATTTTCCGGAAATTATTGGCTGTTATTTCCGGAAAATCCGGAAATAAAACTTTTTCATATATAATAAGTAACAAGGAGCAATATCCGCAATTTATCCGTATCTTTGCAGTCTGATTTTGACTCTTAAGGACATAAAACATAATATATAGAATGGCAAAAGTCGTAATTATCGGCGCCGGCGGTGTCGGCACCGTAGTGGCGCACAAGTGCGCCCAGAACCCCGACGTTTTCAATGAAATCGTCATAGCTTCGCGCAACAAGGCAAAGTGCGATGTACTGGCCAAGGCCATCGGCGCTCCAAACATCACCACCGACAGTGTCGACGCCGACCATGTCGATCAGGTTGTGGCTCTCTTCCGCCGTCATAAGCCAGATATCGTCATCAATGTGGCCCTGCCTTATCAGGACCTCACCATCATGGATGCCTGTCTGGAATGTGGCGTAAACTACCTTGATACTGCCAACTATGAGCCGCGCGATGTGGCTCACTTCGAGTATTCGTGGCAGTGGGCCTACCGCGAGCGCTTCGAGAAAGCCGGCCTGACGGCCATCCTCGGCTGCGGCTTCGATCCGGGTGTGTCGGGCGTGTTTGTGGCCTATGCCGCCAAGCATTATTTTAAGGAGATGCAGACCCTCGACATCGTGGACTGCAACGCCGGTAATCACGGCAAGGCATTTGCCACCAATTTCAATCCCGAGATCAATATCCGCGAGATCACACAGAACGGACGCTACTGGCAGGACGGCGAGTGGGTTGTCACCAAGCCGCTCGAGTTCCATCGCTCGCTCACCTATCCCAATATCGGTCCGCGCGACTCATATCTCCTTTATCACGAAGAGCTTGAATCGCTCGTGCAGAACTACCCCACAATCCGTCGCGCACGCTTCTGGATGACCTTCGGGCAGGAATATCTCACGCATCTGCGCGTAATTCAGGACATAGGCATGGCGCGCATCGATGAGATCGACTACAACGGCACAAAGATCGTGCCCCTGCAGTTTCTCAAGGCCGTGCTCCCCAACCCGCAGGACCTCGGCGAGAACTATCATGGCGAGACCTCCATCGGCTGCCGCATCGCCGGTATCGACAAGGACGGAAAGCCCATGACCTATTACATCTACAACAACTGCTCGCATGAGGCGGCATACAAGGAAACGGGCACTCAGGCCGTAAGCTACACCACCGGTGTGCCGGCTATGACAGGCGCCATGATGTTCCTCACCGGCAAGTGGGTGAAGCCCGGTGTACACAACGTCGAGGAGTTCGATCCCGATCCCTTCCTTGAGGTACTTGCCGCCCAGGGTCTTCCCTGGCACGAAATCCTCAACCAGCCCCTTGAGCTCGACTGACCGCTGCGGTCGGATAACGGGATACAGAAAGCACGGAAAGCGTCATGTTTTCCGTGCTTTCTGCTTTCCCGGGACGGGCCTGTCAGGGTAAATCCGGGCCAAAATGCGCGATTCGCGGCCGATAACGCGCTTTTTCGGTCAATTTTAGCTGCTATGTCAGGAAAAATCGCTATATTTGCGAGCCGAAAATTTACGCGAAAATTATTTATAAACTTTAAACCATACATTAATTCATGCAAAGCAAAGGAAATTTAGGAAGCATCGTAGCCGGTGTTATCGCTATCTTCTTGGTATTTGTGTGTCTGTTCTACCTCTCGTTCACCTTCGTGGGCAACAAGCACGAGAGCGAGGCCAAGAACTACGCGCTCATCCAGTCGGGCGACAACGACGACGCTGCCTACAACCAGGCCTATAAGCACTACATGGACTCGCTCGGCGAGGAACCTGTGTATATGGGCTACACCCTCAACGAAGTACGCAAATGGGGCGTCGGCCTCGGCCTCGACCTCAAGGGAGGTATGAACGTCATCCTCCAGGTCGACATGCCCGACATGCTCCGCTCGATGAAGAGCGGCGATACCGACTCGGTATTTGAATCCGCTATCGCAGCCGCCAACGAACGTGTCGTATCGCACGAGACCGACGACTTTGTCGGTACATTTGTCGATGAATACCGTTCGCGCAAGCCACAGGCCGACTTCTCGGTAGTGTTCCAGGGCCTCGTGCAGCCCGGCTCAAACGACGCCGCAGTCCGCACCAAGCTCAAGGCCGAGGTAAAAGACCGCGTAGACAACTCGGCTACCAACGTCCTCCGCAACCGTATCGACCAGTTTGGCGTTGTATCGCCCAACATTCAGGTGCTTCAGGGCAAGGACGGTCAGATTCTTCTCGAACTTCCCGGTGTAAAGGATCACGAGCGTGTGCGTGAACTGCTCCAGCGCTCGGCCAACCTTGAGTTCTACGAAACCTATCAGGCTGCCGAGATTCAGAATTCGCTGATGACCCTCGTACAGCGTCTTGCCAATGACTCCACCGTCAATGTCGCTCCTCTGGCCGCACTGGCGCAGAATCCCGGCTATGGCTCCACCGTAGGCTTCGCTCCCGACGCACGCACCATGAGCCAGATCGACGAGCTCCTTGCCACTCCCGTTGCCAAGAGCCTCCTGCCCAGTGACCTCAAGCTCCGCTGGGCCGTGAAGCCCACCGTCCGTGTCGACAATGACGGCACCGAGCACGACTTCGGCTTCGCACTCTACTCGCTCAAGGCTCCCGGCGGCAAGCCCGCACTCGACGGCAGCGCCGTAAGCGACGCTTCGAGCAACTTCGACAACTTCCGCGGCAACGAAGTATCGATGCGCATGAACCCTGAAGGCTCCCGTGCATGGGCCCGCGTCACCGCCGCCAACGTAGGCAAGCAGGTTGCTATCGTCCTCGACGATCAGGTATATTCCGCCCCCAACGTCAATCAGGCTATCGAAGGCGGTTCATCGTCGATCACCGGCGACTTCACCCTTGAGGAAGCCAAGGACCTCGCCAACGTGCTCAAATCCGGTAAGATGAACGCCAAGGTACATATCATCAGCGATATGGTGGTGGGCCCCTCGCTCGGCGCTCAGGCCATTCAGGCCGGTTTCGTATCGTTCATTGTGGCCCTCGTGCTCCTGATGATCTTCATGTGCGCCTTCTATGGCTTCGTGCCCGGCCTTGTTGCCAACATCTGCCTTATCTGCAACCTCTTCTTCACCATCGGCATCCTCGCCTCCTTCCAGGCAGTACTCACCCTGTCGGGTATCGCCGGTATCGTGCTGTCGCTCGGTATGGCCGTCGATGCCAACGTACTCATCTTCGAGCGCACCAAGGAAGAGCTCCGTGCAGGCAAGAATGTGCGCCAGGCCCTTGCCGACGGTTACAGCAACGCCTTCTCGGCCATTTTCGACTCCAACCTCACATCGATCATCACAGGTGTGATCCTGCTTCTCTTCGGCACAGGCCCCATCAAGGGCTTTGCCACCACCCTTATCATCGGCCTTGTATGCTCGTTCTTCACCGCTGTATATCTCAGCCGCCTCTTCTTCCTTTGGTTCGCCAAGGGCAAGAAGTTTGAGAACGAGACATTCTCCACCTCGCTGTCGCGCAAGATGTTTGTCAACGCCAATTACAATTTCCTCGGCACCCGCAAGATCTCATTCAGCGTCGTAGGTATCCTCGTGGCCATCGTGGTTATCTCGCTCTTTGCCCGCGGTCTTAATCAGGGCATCGACTTCTCGGGCGGCCGCAACTACATCGTCAAGTTCGAGAAGCCTGTATCGACCACCGAACTTCAGGAAGCCCTCGCTCCCCAGTTCCCCGGCGCATCGCTGTCGGTGATCACCATCGAGAGCTCCAATCAGGTGCGTGTATCCACCAACTATAAGATCAACGACGAAGAATCCGGTACCGAAAAAGAAATCACCGGCAAGCTCTTCGAAGGCCTCAAGCCCTTCCTCCGCCAGGGGATGACACCCGAGGAATTCTCCACCACCGACGCCTCGCAGGGTATCGTACAGTCGCAGAAAGTAGGTCCTTCGGTGGCCGACGACATGCGCACCGACGCATACATCGCAGTCACCATCGCCCTTATCGCGATGTTCCTCTACATCCTGCTGCGCTTCCGCAACGTGGCATTCTCGGTCGGCGCTCTTGCAGCCGTGGCCTTCACCGCATTCTCCATTATCGGCTTCTACTCCATATTCTGGGGTGTGCTGCCATTTGCAATGGAAATCGACCAGACCTTCATCGCTGCCATCCTTACCGTAATCGGTTATCAGATCAACGATACCGTGGTGGTATTCGACCGTGTGCGCGAGAATGTAGGCCTCTATCCCAAGCAGGACTTCTTCACCACCATCAACAAGTCGATCAACTCCACCCTCGGCCGTACGATCATGACATCGTGCTCCACCCTGCTGGTGCTCCTGTGTATCTTCGTCCTCGGTGGTGATGCCATCCGCTCCTTCACCTTCGCAATGCTCTTCGGTGTGATCATAGGTACTCTTGCCACTATCTTCGTGGCAGCTCCCGTTGCCTACCTCACCGACAGCCGCCGCAAAGCCGGCAACGCCAAGGTCGCAAAGTAAGCAAATTTCACATTAATAATATAAAAGCCGGAAGCGAGCAATCGCCTCCGGCTTTTATATTATTATATTAATGAGTGGGTGTCAGCCTATTATAAACGAGGCGGCCAAGAACCAAAGGATGAATGGCAGGCCATACCATAGCAACGCCTTGTTGCGTGTGGCAAGGCGGAAAGCTCGCGGCATGAACAGCGCCAGGACCGTCACTACCAGATAGGCAAACGCTACGAAGGCCAGCAGCAGGCCGAGAAGTTCGCTGTGGGTCACTCCCGTGATACCGAGTATCAGGGCTACAACCGGCAGCAATAAGCCGAGCTTCATTAGGGCATTGGGCGCAGGTGGAGCAACATGTGCCGGAGGAGCATCGGTCTTCGACGGCTGTGTGGCCGGGCTGTTGCGCGGAGACAGGCCGAGCAGTGCGATAATATCGCAGTTGTCCTTACCGACTATGTTTACCCACTGGGTGCGGCTCAGATAGTAGTTGAACTCGCGCGGCAGCTCTATATCCTCCATAAATACGGGGATTATGCGCTTGTGTTGGGCGTGGGCGTTGTCGATTTCGTTGAGCACGTCCTCGCTCTTTACCGAGTTGGCTGTAATCACGACGACTAATGTGTCGCAGCTGTCGATACCCTGCATGATTGCCCGGGCATAAGCCATGCCGGGAGTAATGTCGCGTGGCGAGATCCAGCAGTGGTATCCGCCGGCCTCCAGGTCATCGGCCAGCCACTTTATACGCCCGGCATCCTTTGACGAATGGCTTATAAAAATATCATAATGAGGCATAGAGTCAATTTTCTGCAAAGGTAGTCAAAAAAATCCAAAGGCGTGAGCAAGTTTACTTGTAACAAGCCTTTTATAGGTGGAAATTTGGTGTGGCAGGTGGTGAAATTTGACGATGAAAGGCGTTTAGACCTGTTTTTTAAGTGTTTTGAGCCGTTTTTCACAATAGAATAATGTATGTCGGCATAAATTTGCAGCATTAATTTAAACCAAACCTTAAATTTATGCGAAAACTATTGTTATCACTATCATTGCTCGCTGCAATGATAATCAACGCGGCCGAGATTCAGGTGACACCGTCGGGCTTGACGGCCGCGTACGACGGGGCGTCGGACGGCGACGTTCTCGTGCTCGAATCAGGTGCCTATGCCGGCACACTGACCTTTCCGTCGGGAAAAACAATAACGATCAAGGCAGCCGAAGGCGCCGATGTGAAATTCGGCAATCTGTTTCGTGCCAACGATGCCTCGCTTACCGGCGGCGGTATTATTCTTGACGGGCTGAATGTGTATATCACTGACAGCTATTTTATCAATCTTGACAAGTACGGCGATATCAAGACAATAACGATGCGCAACTGCGACATCGCTAATATCGGCCGTTGCTTACTCCGCACCAACAACGCCGGAAATTCGATTGACGAAATTGTATTCGACAACTGTGTGATACGCGACTGCGGTAACGGCGGTTGGAACTTTATGTATCCAAAGCACATAGTAAGGAGCGTATCAGTCACAAACAGCACACTCTGCAACTACGCCAACGGCGAGAGTTTCTTCATGCCCAACGCCGCCGATACCGATAACGACTTCTCATTTACGTTCACCAACAACACGGTCTACCGCTGGGGCAAGAGCAATGACCGCGCCCTGGCCAAGACCGAGAAGAAGTATAGCGCTAATTCGACATACACCTTTACCGACAACATTATATATAAGGGTGGCGCCGATGGCATAAAACCTTATATAGTGCATGCCGCCTCGGGTAAGCTCGTCGCCCACAACAACCTTGTTGTCGACTATGGCGAATATAACATTCCCGACAAGACTGTCAGCGACCTGACATTGGAAGGCCTCGGCATGGACGCCCTGTCGTTTGCCAATCCTGACGGAGGCGATTTCACCGTTCCCTCTACATCGCCCCTCGCCACCGCGTCCACCACAGGCGGCATAATCGGCGATCCGCGCTGGCTCAAGACCGTAACTCAAGCCGTGACGCTGACTGTCTCGGCTACTCCGGCCGAAGGTGGAACTGTATCACCGGCGCAGGCAGTCCTCAATTCCGGCGATGAGGCCACACTCAGCGCCACAGCCAACTATGGTTTCCGCTTCAAGGAATGGCAGGATGCCGAGGGCAAGATCCTCTCCACCGAGAATCCCTATACAATGACTGTATCGGCCGATACCGACATTAAGGGCGTATTTACCGCTGTCGATACATATACTCTTATGGTGAATACTACCGGAGAGGGCGCCAAGTGGGGTGGGGTGAAGCTCACCCCCGAACCTGTAAACGGGGTGTATGAAACCGGAACAGACGTTACAGTATCGGTTGTGCCCAATTCTGTCACCAACTTCCTCTCCTGGGAGGACGGAACCAGCGACAAAGCGCGTGCAATAACGATGGACGGCAACAAGTCGGTCGAGGCTACATTTGATGTAGTTCCCTTTATCGTGGCATGGGACTTCGCCGTGTCGGAGCCTCGTGGCAACCGTCCCGCCGACTATGCGTTCACCACCGATAATACAGGCCTGCTGAATATCTATAACGGCGACGGCTCCACCACCAACTGGGGCGGTTCTACCCGTAACTTCGGCACCGGCGACGTAAACTGCATCCGCCGCTATACCAATCGCGCCGACATGGCCAATCCTCGCTCGTATGTGGCACGCTTCAGCGCCAAAGGCTACACTAACGTACGTGTGCACGCTCTCGCCGCCGCCGACAACGACTGTGTTCACTCGGTGCAGAAGGTGCAGTACTCGACCGACGGCACCGATTACGCCGATCTCGCCACATTTGAGATGACTCAGAAAAATCAGTGGCAGGATTTTGACGTAACCCTTCCCGAAGGCCTCGACGTCGTATATGTGCGTTGGATAGGCGATACATCATCGGCTCTGCTCGGCACGCCCCGCGACACCGATACCGAGGGCTTCTACCTGGCCGATATCGTAGTGTATGCCGATAAGGAAGTTGTCGACGACACCGAGGCTCCCGTACTGCTGACCTCGGCTCCCGCAGCCGGCTCCAACAGCGCGTCGGCACGCGGTAACTTCGTGCTCACTTTCAACGAGCGCGTCAAGGCCGGCACCGGCGATGTCACCCTCAACGGTACAACTCTCACAGGTGTATACGGCAGCAAGACCGTGACTTTCCCTTACAAAGGTCTTGAATACGGCACGCAGTATGTACTCGACATCCCGGCCGGCGCCATCACCGACATGAGCGGCAATGCATTTGCCGGTACAAGTATACTGTTCACCACCATGCAGCGCCCGCAGCCCGAGGCACGTGTATTCGATGCTGTTGTGGCTGCCGACGGCAGCGGCGACTACACCACTGTGCAGGCCGCTATCGACGCAGCCCCCGAGGCGCGTATTGCTCCATATCTTATATTCGTGAAGAACGGCGAATATGAAGAGCTCGTAAAAATCCCTACCTCCAAGCCTTTCATACACCTCATCGGTCAGGACAAGGACAAGACCATCATAAGCTACTGGATCAACAATGGCGGCTCTTCCGACATCGGCTGGGAATACTCCACCAATAATCCTGCATCCAAGACTTACGGATATCAGGGCGTTTTCCAGGTCGACGCCACCGACTTCTATGTCGAGAACATCACATTCCTCGACTCGTACGGAGTGGAGAAGCAGGCCGGTCCCATGGGACTCGCCATGCGTTCGACCAACGACCGCCAGGCGTTCAACAACTGTAAGTTCCGTTCCTATCAGGACACATGGTTCACCACTACAACCAATGTGTCGGACCGCCACTATGTCAACAACTGCTGGATCGAAGGCGCGGTGGACTATTTCTACGGCGCAGGCGACATCTATGTCGAGAACACCACATTCTATCAGGCTCGTCCCACCGGTTCGGTAGTCGTAGCTCCGTGTCACAAGGCCGGCACAAAGTACGGCTATGTGATCGACCACTGCACACTCGATGGCGAAGGCTCGCAGCACAAGCTCGGTCGCGCCTGGCAGAACGAACCAATGACTGTGTTCCTCAACACCACTTTCAAGGCCTCATTTGCACCCGAAGGCTGGAGCGAATGGCATATCGCACCTGCGCTATTTGCCGAGTATAACAGCATGGATGCCGACGGCAACCCCATCGACCTCTCGGCCCGTCGCACCGAATACAAAGTCGACGGACAGACTGACAAAGTCAAGCGTCAGGCTATACTTTCCGACGAGGAAGCAGCACGTTACACTTACGAAAATGTCACAGCCGGCAATGATGACTGGAATCCCCGTAAGTTCTTCGAGCCTGTCGATGCTCCGGCAAACCTGATGCTTGATCAGTCGGGTACCCTCACATGGGATCCTTCTGACTACGCGATCTGTTATATAGTGCTTGACGGAAGCGACAATGTGCTCGCAATCACAGCAGAGCCCGAGTATGATACGACAGCAGCCGCCCACTCGCGTGCCAACGCCACTCCGAAATACGTGGTGAAGGCCGTGAATGAATATGGCAGCCTCAGCAAAGGCGCTGTGCACGACGGAAGCACAACGGGCATCGCGCAGCCCGAGGCAGATGCAGTAGTCGTAAGCCGGACATATTGCAATGCTCTCGGCATCGCTTCCGATAAGCCTTTCGCCGGCTTCAATATTGTAGTCGAGACCCTCTCCGACGGCAGTGTCCGTACAACTCGGAGAATAATCCGCTGATATTCGTCGCCAAATAGGATAATAGATTAGTAATATGGCAGATGGCTGTGAGATCGCGATGATCCCACAGCCATTTACTTATTCAGGAGTCGATCAGATCGCCGGCAGCGGTAGGTGCATGTCGGCGAGTCTGACGCGGCGGTGGGGATAGCCGAGGTAACTGTCCCACAATGCATAGAATTCAGCCGAATGGTTGAAGTGGCGCAGGTGTGCGAATTCGTGCAGAATCGTGCTGCGGCGGCTCTCGGTGTCGACAAACATAAGTATGTAGCTCAGGGATATGTGTCCGCGCGCCGAGCAGCAGCCCAGCCGCCTTATGCCGCGCCCGACGGTGATGTATCCGGCCGGAATGGAGATGCCAAGCCGTGAAGCTTCATCATAGGCCTGCTCTATCAACAGCTTCTCGGCCACATGCTTCCCTACTGCCTTCACCATACGGCCTATGGCCTGCTGCATGTTATCGGACGACAGATCGGAGTCCTCTCCATATCGGATGCGGAAGTATCCCGGCTCGCCTGACGCATCGGGCCTTATGGCATCGACATGGTTGCGGCGGAGCGCCTGAGAGGCTACAATTTCAAATCGCCAGCCGTCGGTGGCAAAGCTGAAGCCATCGTGATACATCGGCCCGGTCTTGGACGGCCTATGCGCCATGATGCGGGGCTCCATCCCGGCGAGAATCTCGCGCAGGCGGTCTGCCGACACCGGCGGCGCGCTCACATGCAGCACCTCGCCGCGCCACCGGGCCGTTACGTTCACGGCATTATGCAGCACGCGCAGATGTACCTCTCCGAATGGCTCGATCCTGCAATGCTGCGATACGACGCACTTCATCCCCATGAAAGCTTGTTGCGGAGCGTATCGGCGAAGTTGTGGCCGGGCAGCAGTATGCTCTTCACCACAAATGGTGCGCGACAGAGCTTCACGGGCTGCGAGAGGTCGAATACCGACGAGCGGCCGTCGATACTGAGGCGGTAGCGGGGCTTGCGGCTGTCGCAGTGCAGGGTGAGGGCGCTGGTGTCGTCGATGACGAGCGGGCGCATCGACAGCGAGTGGGCTGCTATCGGCGATATGACGAACACCGGGGCGGTAGGCTGCACGATGGGGCCGCCTACCGACAGATTGTAGGCGGTGGAGCCGGTAGGAGTGCACACGATGAGACCGTCCGCGCGGTAGTTGGCCAGATGGATGTCACCAAGCAGCACGTTTACAGTTATTATTGATGATGTCTCAGCCTTGCCGACGGTGACCTCGTTGAGGGCGTATGGCCACACGTCGAGGGCGGGTTCGGCTATATGTATCAGACTGTGTGACTGCAGGGTGAAGTCGCCGCGCTCGAGCAGTGCGGGCAGCTGCGGCAGGTCATCGACCCCGAGCGATGCAAGGAAGCCGAGGTGGCCGGTGTTGACACCGAGGATGGGAATCTCCTTGTCGGCCACCCATGCTGCGGTGCGCAGGAACGAGCCGTCGCCGCCGATGCTCACGGCATAGTCGGCGGTGAAGTCGGGCCCGTCGGTCACGCGTTCTACGCATTTGAGGGCCAGGGGCATCAGCCTCAGCAGGTATTCGTATAGCTTGGCATGCATCACGGCGGTGTCGCCGCGGCGCGACAGTTCATTCATGAAGCCCTCTATCTGAGGCAGATAGCTATCCTGACGGCGTGAGCCGTATATGGCAAGTCTCATAGCGACAGATATTTCATCAGTTCTTCATACCGGCTGCGTGTAGTATCGTCGTCGAGCATACCGGCATCGGTATTCAATATGGTGTAGCCGTAGCGCTCGAGCGAGCGGGCCACGCGCTCGGGATTTCGGTGGTCGACACGCAGGTCAACTACAAGTTGTGCCTGCTCGGAGCTCAGCGATGTCACGTTGAGATTGAGCAGACGCGCGTCGGCATCCTCGACGGCCCGGGCTATGCGCGAGGCCATGTACGAGTCGATGCTCGAGCCTACCAGCAGGCGGCTCGAATCGGGATTATGGGGAAAAAATACCTCTATCCGGTCGTTTTTATTCTCTTTTGAGGCTATTTCTTTCGTCATTTTATTAATTCTGACTAAATTTGTAGTCTAAAATACAAATTTACGACTTTTTTCATAAAGGAGCAAACTGTGACAAAAAAACCGCATACGCGTTTAAGCGTCAATATCAATAAAATCGCCACCCTGCGCAATGCCCGCGGAGAGAACCGTCCGTCGGTCGAGCAGGTGGCCTGCGATTGCCAGGCCTTCGGTGCAGAAGGTATCACTGTGCATCCACGGCCCGACGAGCGACACATACGCCGTGCCGACGTATATGCCTTGCGCCCGCTTGTAAAGGTTGAATTCAATATAGAGGGATACCCCGCACCCGAATTCCTCGACCTCGTGCTCAAGGTTCGCCCCGAGCAGGTGACTCTCGTCCCCGATGCCGCCGACGCCCTCACCTCCTCGGCCGGTTGGGATGTAGCCCCCAATCTTGAGTTTCTCACATCGGTAGTCGAGCGGCTGAAAGCCCATGGCATACGTTCATCTATATTCGTCGGCACCGACATCGACAATATCCGTGCTGCCGCCGCCACCGGTACCGACCGCATTGAGCTGTATACCAAGCCATACGCCGATCTTTATCACAAGGACCGTGAGAGCGCCGTGGCTCCATTTGTCGAAGCAAGCCGTGCCGCCCACAATCTGGGACTTGGGGTCAACGCCGGCCATGATCTCGACCTTGACAACCTCGCATACTTCCACGCCTCGCTGCCATATCTCCACGAAGTATCGATCGGTCACGCTCTTGTATGCGACGCGCTGTATCTCGGCCTCGAGGAAACGGTGCGGCGATACCTCGCCGCCCTGCGCGATTAAACCATCTGACATTCCGATAGTCAAAAACAAAAGATATAATTCAATATACAACATTCTAAATTCTAAATTATTGCAATGAGTTTCTGGGCATTATGCGTCGAAGGGGGCTGGATCATGATTCCGCTGGCCTTGCTCGCACTTGTGTGCATATATATATTTGTCGAACGTGCTATTGTCATCCGCGCCGCCACACGCACCGATGATACGTTCATGAAGCGTATCCGCGACTACATCCATGAGGGCGAGATAGAGTCGGCCCTCAACCTCTGCCGCTCCAACGGCACTCCGATGGGGCGTCTCATCGCAAAGGGTATCAGTCGTATCGGCCGACCCATGAACGACGTCCTTGTTGCAATCGAGAATACAGGCAACCTCGAGATCGCCGATCTATCCAAGGGTCTTCCGTGGCTCGCCACCACCGCCGCCGGAGCGCCCATGCTCGGCTTCCTCGGCACAGTGATAGGCATGGTACAGGCTTTCTATTCCATCGCCAACTCGGGCAATGCCGCCCAGATCGGCACATTCGCCGGCGGTATATACACCGCCCTCACCACCACCGTCGCCGGCCTCATCGTAGGTATCGTGGCTATGTTTGCATACAACTACCTCGTGGCACGCATAAACAAGGTGATGAAACTTATGGAGGCCCGCACTATGGAGTTCATGGATCTCCTCAATGAACCGGCAGCATAATCTTCCTGAACGATGGCACTCCGCAAACCCAACGACATGCTCGCGGCCTTCTCGATGGCCTCGATGACCGATGTCATATTCCTGCTTCTCGTATTCTTTATGGTCACGTCCACATATGTGTTCCCCACGGCCATAGAGGTCAACCTGCCCGAAGGCACCGAGCAGACTCCCGAAAAGCCCACCACGCGTATATTCATCGATGCCGGGGGCTCATACTTCGTATCGGTGGCCGATGCCGAGCCTGCTCCCGTCCCCAAGGATTCGCTTGTCACTGTCCTTACGACACTTCAGGGAGCCGACTCGGTGGCCGGAATAGCAGTATATGCCGACGTCGAGGTGCAGTATGGCAAAGTGGTAGAGGTGCTCAACCTCGGCGCCGCCAACTCACTCAAGATGGTGCTCGCCACACGCCCCACCGCCGATACACCGGTCACACCAACCCCTTCTTCAGAAAATAAATGACCCGTCCACGCATCATAGCACTCAGCATCACCGCAGCCGTCGCACTGCTCATAGTGCTGCTGCTGCACGTAGGTACACTCACCGTCGGCGCATTTGACCGCGAGTGGCCTCCGCGGCACGACAGTGATGTGGCCATCGCCGAAGTCGAGGAGCAGTTTTTCGACGTCATTCAGGCGCCGCCCGCACCGTCGCGCGAGCAGGCATCGCCTGCTCCACTGCCCGAGCCGGCCGTCAACAAGTCGACGCCCGCGCCCGAGAGCGGACACGACGTGGTGGACCGCGGCCCTGCAGGCGACGCACCCAAGACCGTCACATCCAAGCGGCCGTCGCCCGTAAAGGTCAAGGAGAAAGAAAAGCCCAGGCAGACCGGGCCGTCCAAGGAGGAACTTGAGCGTCAGCGCGCCGCCGAGGAAGCCCGGCGCCGTGCAAATGCCGCTACGGCGACTGCTTTCCAACGCTCCGAGGGTAAGAACAACACCTCGTCGAGCGGCAAGACCGAGGGTGACTCAGGCCGTCCCGACGGCACCTCGGCCACTGTGAGCGGTACCGGCACAGGTACAGTGGGCGGCGGATGGGCGCTTCCGCGCTATGCCAAGGTACCGGCTACTACAACCGGCTCAATCAAGATGATGGTGAAGGTCGACCGCGACGGCCGTGTGAAATCAGTAAGTTTTCAGGGCGGTGACGCTCCGGCGGCCACCGACGCCCGCCTGCGCCGCGCCGTCGAGGCCGAAGTGCGTTCGCGCCGTTTCACCCGCCCCACGGCCGAGGACGCTCCGCCCGAGGCCACCGCATACATCACTTATCGCTTCAAATAAGCGTCAATAATTAGCCTGATGTGATTCTTTATGGCTATTATCGCCAAAAAATTGCAAAAAAACGAGGCTATGCTTGCGTAATTCAAAAAAACATCTTAAATTTGCACCGCAAAACCCCGGAGGGGGGCATGCAATCCGCTTCAATAGCTCAGTCGGTTAGAGCATCTGACTGTTAATCAGAGG
>JAGANS010000075.1 GCA_017624155.1 Muribaculaceae bacterium
ATTCTTCGGCAGTCTCGTCGTCAACGACCTCGACCGCTTCAAACAGCTCTCCCGCGCCATCGTCGCCAACCGATACGACCCCTGCCTCGACGACGTCGCCCAGAAAGTCTACACCCGAGACATCTTCCGCCGCGACTGATCACAGTCCCTTTCCGACACAACAACAATCAGCCACAACAAATCCGGAGCGCCCCAAAACCGGCGCTCCGGTTTGTTTATATGACCGGGATATGCTACATTTGTAAAAATTTCTATATCTGGCTCCCCAATCATGAAATCACATATATTATACAGAATCTGCTGCTTCCTGACATTGTGCGCTATCGCCATTCCCGGCATAAGCCGGACCGTCATATCCAAGGCCGACGGTGAACCCATACGGTATGCCAGCATCGGTGTAATCAACCGCAATATTGGCACCGTTTCTGATTCGCTGGGACGGTTTACATTAACAATACCGGCCGAATATATCAACGACTCAGTAAGAATATCATCCGTAGGATATGTAGCGCAGACATTCGCCGTCAAGGATTTGAAAAATATCCCCGACACCATAGAACTCTCTGACGATGTCATCGCTCTTCACGAGATTGTTGTAAAGCCACAAACGATCGAGCATAAGACCGCAGGACGCAAGTCGGGCTCAGGCTTCATATACATTGAGGTCGAAAATTACAAGGCTGCCGGGCAAGGACTGGCCATCCCGCTGACGGTCAATAAAAGAGCGTGGCTCAAAGAACTCGGATTCACCGTCGTCGTAAACGACAGGACTCTGTCGCATATGAAATTCCGTATTAATGTATATACCGGTGACAAAGGCGTTTATACTCAGGACCCGGCAATAAGACCTGTATATTTCGACTACAATAAAACCGACCTTGCCGACGGTAAATTCAGATATGTATTTCCCGAGGAAATCATGCTTGAACAAGGCAAATACTATATCGAACTTGAATTTCTGGAAAATTTCAGCCCCGAATCCTTTATAATGAAGTCAAGTCCACTTACCGGAAAGACACGATACCGCTATGCGAGCCAGTCCGACTGGGAGACGCTCCCCTTCGGCGCCCCATTATATATTGAATATGACGACCTCAAGTAGTATGACAGAAAAAGATTTTATAGACTAATAATAAATATGCGGGAAAGGTTGTATCAATACAACCTTTCCCGCATATTTTTATCAGACAAGCGTTATGAAATCATTAAAAAACGATACAAAAATCCCGCAAACAAAACTGCTTGCGGGATTTGATCTTTTTGCGGAGTGAGGGAGATTCGAACTCCCGAACCGCTTTTGACGGTTACTGACTTTCCAGATCAGCCTCTTCAGCCACTCGAGCATCACTCCTTTTGTGAGTGCAAAGGTAGGGGTTTTGCTTGGATTTGAAGGCAAGCGGTATGTTAATTGTTGTTAACCGAACCGCGTGACGGCTACTTTATATTTTCAGACATGCTTTGCATGCAATGCCTGTATTGCTGACTTTCATAATCGCCGGGGCTAACAACACGGCCGTTCCACTTCACAAGGTCGATGTCGACAGGCATCACACCCTCCGATTTTGACTGAGGTGTGCGTCCGAGCCGCGTTTCCACCTGTGCGGAAAATTCACGGAATCCGTCAATATCCATCTCGGTATCACACTGCACAACTATGTTGGCATACGGTTCGCCCAGGCCGCTGCGGTCGGGCGACACATATATCTGCGAGCGCGCCGTTATTACCGACACGTCCGACAACCTGTCTACAGCAGTTTCAAGGCGACTTTCGCGGTCAGGCACATTGCTCCCAAGCAGCAGTATAGCCGTATGAATCATGACAGATCTTTGATTGACAAGGCTATGCGGTGTCTTTCGAGGTCTATGTCAATTACCTTGACCATAATCCGCTGGTTTATTTTTACGACATCTGCCGGATTTGCCACACGCTTTTTTGCCATCTGCGACACATGGAGCAATCCGTTTTCCTTGATACCGATATCAATGAAAGCTCCGAAAGCCGTGATATTATTCACCTTACCCGGCAAGATCATGCCCACGGCAAGGTCGTCGATGCCGTGAATACTTTCATCAAAGACCACGTTGGCAGCTTCGGTGCGGGGATCACGCCCGGGTTTGCGCAACTCTGCTATGATGTCGGCCACAGTCTCGTTGCCGAACTCGCTGTAACGTGCGGCATCAATGCGGTCGATAAGCGCGGTATTGGCCGGCAGAGCTGCCACAGCCACTCCAAGGTCCGACGCCATGCGCTCCACGATATGATAAGATTCAGGATGTATGCCGGTATTGTCGAGCGGATTCACAGATGCAGGCACACGCAGGAATCCGGCCGCCTGCTGATAGATTTTTGCACCGAGACGAGGTACATTCAGCAGGTCGGCGCGAGCAGTAAATGGGCCGTTGGCCGTGCGGTATTCCACGATACGCCCCGCCATTGTCTTGCCGATCCCCGATATGTAGGAAAGCAGCTGAGGCGAGGCGGTATTGAGGTCGACACCGACCTGATTGACACAGCTCATCACGGTGAAATCGAGCGCATCGTGCAGTGCCGTCTGATCCACATCGTGCTGATATTGCCCTACCCCTATCGATCGTGGGTCGATCTTGACAAGTTCGGCAAGTGGATCGATCAGCCGGCGACCTATCGACACCGCACCGCGCACCGTGACATCCTTGTCGGGAAACTCGCTACGGGCAAGATCGGAAGCAGAATAGACCGACGCGCCATTCTCACTCACAACAAACACCTCGACAAAATCCGATATGCCGGACGACTTGAGGAAGGCCTCCGTCTCGCGCGATGCCGTGCGGTCGCCCAGTGCAATGGCATCCGCCTCAAACTCGTCGATCATACCCATGAGCACGCGCATGGCGCCTACAGTGTCGCGGCGCGGCTCATTGGGATATATCACGTCATCGGCAAGGAGTGTGCCGCTCTCGTCGAGAGCCACGACCTTGCATCCCGTGCGGAAACCCGGGTCGATCGCCACTATCCGGCGACCGCGCAGCGGAGCCGCGAGCAACAGCTGACGCAGATTGTCGGCAAAGAGGCTTATGGCTGCAGCGTCGGCCTTTTCCTTCCACTCACCGGCCATTTCTGTCTCGATCGATGGCCGCAGCAACCGTTTATAACCATCCGTAATAGCCTCGGAAATAAGGCGGCGCGACCCGGCGGCCGAACCCTTAGGGACAAACCACGCTGCAATACCGTCCACGGCATCATCGTCATTGATCTTGACCGATAGTTTCAGCAACCCCTCGGCCTCGCCACGCCTCAGAGCCAAATATTGGTGCGAGGCGATGTTGCCGAGGCGATGCGAGAATGAAGCATAGTTGCGGAATGTGGCGGCCTCATCCTCCTTGCCTTTCACTACCGTCGAACTCACAGTGGCTTCGCGGCGAAAGCGTCCGCGCAGGCCGTTGCGGGCACGTGTCGATTCGCTCACCCATTCAGCCACAATATCGCAGGCGCCGGCCAGCGCATCGTCAGCAGTGGCAACTTCACCCTTGACAAACCGTGCTGCAACCGATCCAGGATTGGTCAGGCCGGTGGACGACATCAGCATCTTGGCAAGCGGCTCAAGACCACGTTCGCGCGCTATCGAGGCCCGTGTACGGCGCTTTGGCCTGAACGGCAGATATATGTCCTCGAGCGCCGACATCGTGGTGGCGGCGTCAAGCCGTCCCATTATCTCATCGTTAAGATTTCCCTGGGCCGTAAGCGCTTCCACAATAGCTTTGCGACGCTCGTCAAGTACCGTGAGACGGGCTATCTCCGACTCGATGGCGCGCACGGCTACCTCATCGAGATTCCCGGTCACCTCCTTACGGTAACGTGAGATGAAAGGCACGGTATCGCCACGGGCCAGCAACGAGGCCGTCGCACGTACACTTGGCAGCGGCAGACCCGTATTGGCGGCCGCAAGGGCTATGATATCCATGATCAGAGAGCCGGTTTGAGAGTTATGAGAGTTATTTCGGGAGTAGCGCCGATTCGGGCCGGCATACCGACCTCCCCGGCACCGATATTGACATACAGATGCCGACCCAGCGAGTCGGTATACAATCCGCCCCACTTGTCGTAGCGCATAGCCGCCGGCGACTTGCCGAACAGCTCAACCTGCATAGCGTGGGTATGCCCCGACAGTGTCAGTGCGATATTCACCGACTTGTCACCGGCCACCCCAGCATCCCAGTGCGCGGGATTATGACTCAGCAGTATCTTCACCGACGGATCGCCGAGCGCCGGATATGCCTCAGACAGATCGCCATACACGGTGAAAGGCGGATCCCCGATATTCTCCACACCGACAAGGACTATCGAATCATTGTCGCCGCGGCGCAGCACTGTATGAGCGTTGTTGAGCATACGCCATCCCATCGAGGCCTGCATAGCCTGCAGACGGTCGACATCATCCTGCTTTGCCGAGGGAGTGGACCATGCATAATAATCTCCATAATCATGATTACCCATGATACTCCACACACCATCCGGAGCGCTGAGGCCTGAAAGGACGCCGGTGAACGGTATCAGCTCGGCTGAATGTCGGTTCACGATATCGCCCGTAAACACTATAAGGTCGGGATGAAGTTCATTGACTTTCCCTACAAGTTTTTCTACAAAATGCGTGTCGCCGCCGAATGTTCCGGTATGAATGTCAGAAATCTGCACAATACGGTATCCGTCATAGCCGGCCGGAAGACCGGCCACAGGAACCGTTACCTCCTCCACATCGATGTCAAAGCGGCTGATCAATGCACCCCACCACAGAGTACACAATATGGCGCCGGACACTATCCCGCCGGCAATACCCAGTCCTCTCAGCCGCCGGTGCATAACCCGGCCAAGCAGCTGCTGCGCAAGCATGAACAGAGCGAGCACTATCTTCGGTACATATACCGACAGATATACGAACAGGCTCCACATCAGCCATGTAAGTTCCTTGTCGCCGGCATCTTTCTTAGGCAGGAATGCCACGGCCAACAGTCCGAGCGACACGAGTGTCGCCACCACCACATAGGTCCAGCACCAGCCGCGCGATACACCCGTATGGCGCATACGCCGGTAGACGTAACAGTCGATCAGCACACCTATGAGCAGGAGCGACAGCACCGGTAGCAGAGGTACACGCATCAGAAAGCTTCGTCGCAGACGCCGCCGGCGGCAATCTGATTTTTAAGAGGATTTGCATACATGGCGAGTATCATGCCACGCATGTATTCACGCTCGTCGGCCGTCACATCGGGCACATCCACACGGTCGAGCTGCCTGTTGATGTATTCGTTGAACTGCTGCTCGTCCCCGGCAGTATAATATGCTGCAAAGCGGCGTGTATCCTCCACCTTGTCATAGGCGATATAATTGCAGGGGAAAATATGATAACCACAGTGGATGGCCTTGTCGATAAGGCGGCATGTCTCCTTCACAAGTTCATTGCGCGTAGTGCCGCCAAAAAGCTCAAGCTCGCCGTTCACCGGCATCCCTACACGGAAATGCACGCGCCCCTTATATTTCAGAATGCCGGTCTCCATGCTGAACAGGTCGTCGTGCTGGCTCTTCTTATATGCAGGGTCGCGCCGACGCAGCAGGAACTCACGCGCCTTCAGATAATCATTGGGATCGTATTCGTATGAAATCGACACAGGCAGCAGATGTGCACCGAGCAGATTACCGCGCACATCATCCTCGGCCGGCGCAAGGCCCAGCATCTTCACGAGGCTTTCCTGGGTAAGGTCATTTGAATCCTTGGCGCGGCCCTCGCGCTGAGCGATCCATACCGATTCGTTGCGCTCGTTTATCACATAATGTATATATGCCGACAGGTGCCTTGCGGCATTGAGCGCATCGACAATACGCACGTCGCGCTTTACAATAAAGCTGCGGTTGAGCTTCACGAGATCGGTTATCCAGTCGTATATCAGCAGGTTGTTGCCGATTGCCACCTGTGTCAGCGGCATACGGTTGCGGATGAAACACAGGTTGAGGAACGATGCGTCGAGTACAATGTCGCGGTGGTTGGTGATAAACGTATAACTCTGCCCGGGAGCGATGTTTTCAAGTCCGTCGCAGCTCAGGCCGGCGGTGGTATGCTTCACAAGCATTTCCAGAAACGGACCCATCACATTATACTGGAAATCATGCTGATTGTTGACCTTGAGCAATTCCTGTGCGAAGCGCGGATAATCCACATCGGGATACACATACCGCACGGCATGCTCAAAGCCCGGTTCTGCCAGCAATGCTGCGATCTTGCTGCGGTACTGACTGTCGTCGTAGGGGGCTATATCTTCAAATTCTGCGGGTATTCTACCGGCAGTGCTTATGTTGTCTGTAGTTGTCATATCATTAAATCTAACTCCGATATTATGTATATCAAAGCTTGAAAGAGTTAATATCACGCTTCAAAGTTACAACAATTTATCCATATCTCAAAATCGTAGACCACGTTAAAAATGCTTATCTTATCTTTATTTCACACTTCCGGGTTGTATATCATTATAATTATCACTACCTTTGCATAGACAAACCCGTAACGTGAAACTTAGAGCTTGTTTAAGGACAATCTATTATGGACAGTAAGCAGCCTACTTTATACATAATCGCAGGATGCAACGGGGCCGGAAAGACCACCGCCTCGTTCACCGTACTGCCCGATATTCTCCACTGCCGGGAATTTGTCAACGCCGACGAGATTGCCAAGGGGCTGTCGCCGTTCAATCCTGCCGAAATGGCCATAAAAGCCGGTAAGATAATGATATGCCGCATCAACGAGTTGTTGCAGCGTCACGATACTTTCGCCATAGAGACCACTCTCTCCACCCGCTCGTATGCAGGATTTATCAAACGCGCCCGCAAGGCCGGTTATGCCGTCGTACTGATATTCTTCTGGCTACCCTCGCCCAAAATAGCCAGAGAGCGCGTGGCTCGCCGCGTGATGGAAGGCGGACACGGCATCCCCGACCACGTGATCGTGCGCCGATATTATCTCGGCATCAAGAATCTTTTTGAAATTTATATTCCGATAGTCGATTCATGGGCCATATACGAGAATGTGGCCAAGGCGACTCCTATCGCCTCCGACTACTGTATAGACCAACCATTAAAACTCGAATACATAAAATGTCAGACGCAGACAAGAGACAACTGAGAGAGCGCCTCAACGAAGGCCTTCTCCTTGCCCACGAACGCATGCTGCGCGAAAAAGCCCTCCACGGATGGGTCGTGATATATGGTGATGAAGGCGGCAATCCCGTCGAGATGCCCGCCAACAAGGCGCTCAACGAATTCGTAGAGCGCTACGGGACACGTATACCGCGCCACTCGGGAGCGATGACCGCCTACTGCATCGACTGAGCATGCGGCCATTTCTCCCGCTTAACGAATCCTTTTCCCTTTCTGATACGTTATTATTGATATAGGGTATCCCCATGCCCGCAACAACATAAAAACACAAGCCGCCACATGTTCAACTTCTTCAGTAAACGGCGCGAGCCGCAAAAACTCTTCTTCTCGACCGACATTCACTGCCACGTTCTGCCGGGCATCGATGACGGCTCGCCCGATGCGCCTACCTCGGCACAGCTCATCGAGCGCATGCAGCAGTGGGGTATCACCCGCATCTTTGCCTCGCCACATGTGGCTTACGGCACCTTCCCCAACACCCCCGACACTATCGCCGCCTCGCTTGCTCTCCTGAAAGAGAATCTCGCGGCACGCAACAACGACATATTCATTTCCAACTCGGCCGAAAACCGCATCGACGACACCTTGATGCAGAATCTCGAGGACGGAACGGTACTCACGCTCCCCGGCAAGCGCATTCTCATCGAAAACTCATTCATGCAGGAGCCCTGGAACCTCGACCAGCTGATATTCGACCTGCAGGTCAAAGGCTACAGTCCCATCCTCGTTCATCCCGAACGTTACTCCTACTATTACAGCAAAAAAGACCGCTATGAGGCACTGCACTCGGCCGGCGCAGCCTTTCAGGTCAACCTGCTGAGCCTCGCCGGATATTACGGCCGCAATGAAAAGCACTTTGCCGAATTTCTCATCGACCGCGGGCTTGTCGACTATCTTGGTTCCGACCTCCACCGTCATACCCACGCCGACGCCATCGACACATACCTGTCGTCGAAAGACTATCTGCGACACCGCGACAAGCTTCAGGGCCGCATCGGCAACGATACCATTTAGGACTCTCTTAGAACTTGTTTAAAAACAAGCTCTTAGTCCAGCATCAGCGATATAAACGGCCTTACCGACGGTATGCCGAATACCCCGCCGATACGGCTGTCTGAAAACAACACCTTGGCCAGCACATCAACGCCCACATCAAGCGTGATATGCCGCATGGTATCGGGTGTGCGATCGCAGTTGCCCTTTCGCAGAGTGAAAACCGAATTATTCGACTCAATGACGGCATCGTGCACACGTATCACCTGATCCGTCTCGGGATGCGCGGCCGCAAGGACTCCGAGCATCGTCTCCACATTCAGTATACGCATCATGCCGCGCCGATGCAATACAGCATCCCTGTCATGAGGCTCGCCCATCACCATCAGCGACTTCTCGCCGATCCGTGCCCGCACTACGGCAAGCACCGCCTCCATCGCCCGGCCGTCAGTAGCAAGCAGATCGGTCACGACAGCGTCACTGCCGTTGTCGACAAATACCATTGCCTCTCTGTCGCCACCGTCGCTTACAGCAACTGCAAAACCGCCCGACAGACGCAGATCGTCAATTATGCAGGCAAAATCAGCCTCGCTGTGACGCACCGAACAGGGGCGACGCGCCTCAAGCCGGGCAAACATCGCATATCCGGCATCGACTGCCGCAAACTCTTCCGCCGCCTGGAATACATGCAGCGACGTATATCTCAGCTCGTCGACATAATACACTGTCGCAAAGCCAAAATCCTCGTAAAGATAATACAGCCGGCTCTCGGCCGGAATCAGCGACGCCACCGCGTCGCCGCGCTCGGCACAGGCATTGAGCGCGCGCACCATAAGCCTGTGCATCAGCCCCTGCCCGCGCTCGGCACGGGCAGTTGCGACACACGAGATATATGCCGACGGCACCGGCCGTCCCTGATACATGAAATCGTAGCGGCTCATCATCAGCATCGTCGACACCTTGCCGGTGGCTACAGAGTCGAGTGTCAGCAGATCATCTTCCCGGTACACCCGCTCCATATACCATTCGAGCCACGAGTCGTCCTCATGGAATGACTCGCGGAACAGCCGTCTGAAATCGCCGCGACGGGTCATCAGTCCTTCCCCCTTTCTCCACGGTAGTCTGCATCACCCGGAAGGGCCGGTACAGGCGGTACGGGCGC
This sequence comes from Muribaculaceae bacterium, assembly GCA_017624155.1. Classification (GTDB taxonomy): domain Bacteria; phylum Bacteroidota; class Bacteroidia; order Bacteroidales; family Muribaculaceae; genus CAG-873. Next base: position 9,339 of record JAGANS010000075.1, read on the forward strand.
CGGAGTCACAGGAGTATGCGGCTCCTTGTTAGGTTTCAGGATCATTCGCAGCGACGTGGCGAGGCCAAAGTAACTCCATATCCAGTTGATGAGCACCACGATCTTGTTGCGCATGCCAAGCAGCGTCACGAGGTGAACACCCAGCCATGCCACCCAGGCCGTCCAGCCGCTGATATGCATCTTGCCCATATCCACTACCGCACGGTTGCGGCCTATAGTGGCCATCGAGCCCTTGTCGCGGTAATTGAAAGCCTCGGCAAGCATTCCTTTATTAAGGTTGCGCGCCAGACAGCGGCCCTGTTGTATAGCAGGCTGCGCCAGCTGAGGGCATCCGCGCGGGAAGCGCTCGTCCGCATGGCTGCTTATGTCACCTATTGCATACACATCCTCAAGGCCCTCTACCCGGTTGTACTCGTCCACGGCATAGCGGCCGCCGGGACCGGCCTTTACATCCGAGCCTATGATGGTGAGGGGGTTGCCAACGATGCCTGCGGTCCATATCACCACACGGCTCTTTACCTTTTCGCCGTCGGCAAAAATCAGTTCACCGTCCTTGTAGGCACTCATTGTCTTGCCAAGGCGCACATCCACCATCAGCTGACCCAGATCGCGCAAGGCGTCGGCCGACGATTTGCCGCTCATCGTACGCAGCAGCCTGTCAGTCCCTTCATATAATATTACTTTAACTTCTTCGGGACGGATGCCGGGATATTCCTTGGCTATCACCCAGCGCTTCATCTCACCGAGCGCACCGGCGATCTCGACACCGGTGGGACCGCCACCGACAACAGCAAATGTGAGGAGGGCCTTGCGCTCCTCAGGGTCGTCACACTGCGCGGCACGCTCCAGATTGTACAGCACGGCATTTCGAGTACGGATACTTTCCGATGCGCTCTTCATCGTGTACACATGATCCTTGAGTCCCTCGATGCCAAAAAAATTATTCGTGGCACCGGCGGCTATTACGAGTATATCGTATGGAATCTTCTCGAATTCCGTTAAGACCTCCTTGCGGCTGACATCGATCACACTCACAGTACCCATGCTGTAGCGGCATCCGCGCATACGGCCGCGACGCATCTCGCGACGCAGCGGGAAGGTGATGCCCGACGGTTCAAGTCCCGATGATGCCACCTGATAGAACAATGGCGCGAAGCTGTGATAATTATTCTTGTCGACAATCATCACATCGTATTTCTTCTTGTCGAGATACTTGGCGAGGTTAAGGCCGCCAAATCCGCCTCCGATAATTACGACTCGTTTTTTCTGTTGATCCATAACAACTTGATAATCTTTTTACCTTGATTTGAAGACTCACTCTATAGTGAAAACGTTTTGTATAATAATAACGCACAAAGTTACAAAAAAGTAGGCAGACAACAGCAATTTTTGCTAACTTTGCCGCATGAATCCATCGATAACCATCGTCATACCTGTATACAATCGCGCCGACACCGTCAAGGCCACACTGGCATCTGTCGCCGGCCAGACTTTTCGCCCCCTCAAAGTTGTGCTGGTCGACAACAACAGCAGTGACGGCTCGCTCGGTGTTCTTCAGAAATGGCAGACCGAAAACATGGCCGATGACTTTCCGGTCGAAGTCATAAGTGAACCCACACCCGGAGCCTCCGCTGCCCGCAACGCCGGATTGCGCATGGTTGACACTCCATGGACCATGTTTTTCGATTCGGACGACATTATGCTGCCCTGCCATGTGGCTAAAGTAATGGAAGTAATTGAAAAACATCCTGATGTAGATGTCGTAGGGAACAAATTCCTGTTGTTACGCCGCAATGGACAGCGACGCGTCATTAAATTTATAAACAGTGACATAATTTATGATAATATTCATCAGTCAATTTTCTCGACATTATTATACTGTGCCCGCACCGAGGTGTTTCTCCGCGCGGGAGGCTGGGATGAAAGCCTGTCGATGGGCGACGATGTGGAACTCGGCAGCCGAATCCTCGGCCTGCAGCCTAAAATCCGGACTATCAGTGGCTCCCCCACAGTCATAGTCAACGAGAGCGGTGATTCAATATCAAACAGTCACAACCGCACCTTCGCCCTCATCAAGGCTCTCCGCAAGATTCAGACACGCCTTCCCGAACGGCACCGGCACTGGGTCGATCTGCAAATAATTATTCAGCTGGCTGCTTTCAACAGAAACGATGCCGAGGCCGCCCGACTTGCCACGGAGATTATCGGCAGCACTTCTCCGATGCTCAGGCGCATGGTGTGGAAATATCTCTATCGCCATACTCTTCGAGGGCGACGTGGCGCGGCCCGTATATATCGCCTGCTCAGCTATTTTGGCATATAAAAAGCCTCTGTATCTATGCTTACAGAGGCTTACGGAGAGAGGAGAATTATACCTATTGTTGTATGTCTTTTTCATTAGCAGCCTTTTTGGCCTTCTCGGCTCTTGCCCGCTGCTGTTCGGCACGTTTGCGCTGTTTATCGCGCTGCATCTCGGCACGCTTACGCTGCACATCTGCCTTTTTGCGCTGAATGTCGGCTTGTTTGCGCCGCATTTCGGCCCTCTTGCGCTGCATGTCGGCATTGGCGCCGCGCATACGTGTGTTCATCTTTGACTCCTGATCATACAGCATCTGTACCTGCTTGGCTGTAAGCAGCTTGCGATACTGTTTATAATACTTTTTACGCATGTCGAGAAGCTTCTGGCTGTTGTCAAACTGTGCGTTTATCGCACTGTCGATCTGCGCGTCTGTCCTGTCAACGCGATTCTTGTGGCGCTGCTTCCGGGGCTGCAGAGCCCATTTTTCTTGCTGATTCTCGACGAATATCTTTATAAATTTCTCGGCAGTGGAATCATCCAGCCCGAGTTTGTCTGCAAAGAGGCGGCCTTCCTTCTGCGCAAGTTCAGTGCGGCGGTCCGAAGTCGGTTCGGCGGCTGCGGACGACATCAAAGCCGCAAGCATCAATACGCCGGTAATGAATAATTTGTTCATAATCATTTATTTCAGAGGTTTAAGAATATATCATTTTCGTCAGTCTCCATCAGGAATTCACGGTCGGCGTCCGACAGATTGCAGAAAGCCTGCGTCACGTGATGCTCGCTAAGCCCGGGGAGGCTCAGCAGATATGCGACTGTGCCGGTGAGCGCACACACCACGACAGCCGCAGCGAGCGATATTCTGGATATGGCCGACATACGTGGCAGGCGACGCCGTGATGCCGCTGAGAGAACTTGCCCGTCAAACGAATCAAGAAATCCCTCGGGGATAGTATAAATGTTGTGTCGTGACATGTCGTTCATATATCGAGCATTTTGATGATTTTCTGTTTTGCCTTGGCATAATTCACCTTGGCGCTTTCGGGCGAGGAGCCCGTTATCTGAGCGATCTCGGCATAGTCGAGTCCGTCGTAATACCGCAGGCTGAATGTCAGTTGCTGCTTATCGGGCAAACGATGTATGGCCCGCTGCAACGTCACAGCCTCCACATTGCTGTAGTCGATATAGCTGTCAGCTGCTATGTCGGCGGCGGCATCGAGCATACGGTGTATCCGGCGGCTGCTGCGCACTCGCAGAGCCTCGTTGGTAGCTATGCGGTAGGCCCATGCCGTAAGCGACTGACGGTCGGCATCCAGCCTGCCGAAACTGCGGAAAAGTCTGATGAACGTCTCCTGCAAAGCATCCTCGGCATCATCATGGCTCACCGTGATTCGGCGGATGTGCATGTACAGCGGCTCCTTGAACCGGGCAAGCAACAGTCGGCAGCCCGACTCGCGGTCGGTGCTGAATGTCGCAAATATGTCGGCGTCGCTGATGATTGGCATAAGTGGGCGTTTTTAGTTCGCTACTTATTATACCCGGCCGATGTCGCAAAGTAAAACCGATAAATATTTTTTAACACAGAATGCTGTTTCAGGAGATCAGTCAGAACGAAATGCCGAGGCGTATGGAGGCCATGGACAATGCACCGTATTCCACGATACGCTCGCCGTATGTCACGTTCCTGCGCCCCACATAAGTATAACCGGCTGTGATATAGCTGCGAAAAGTCTTGCCTGTCGACAGCATGAAGCCTACCGCCACAGCTCCGTAGGCGTCTGTCTGGTTCACATTGTTTGGTAAAAAGTTGAGAGCCGCTCCGCCACGCAAGTCGAGGAACAGGAATTTGATACGTCCTGAAAAATCTGTACGGAATACGGCGAAAACAGGATAAGTGCGGCATGAGTTGGATACCATTATATGCGCGCCCGCACCCACCCCGGCAAAGCTTATCCATCGGTAGCGCAGGCCGAAGGTTGCATTGAAGTCGACCGACGACATATCATGCTCGCTCATGTCGATCGAGCTTCCGGCCTCGGCGCCCCATGAGAAGATCACCCGCCGCGGATCATCCTGCTGTTTCCGGCTCCAGGCATGGCGCATGGCACCGGCTTCGGTCATGGCTACCGGCGCCGATGTCACCAGTATGGTGTCGGTAGCAGTATCCGCAGTCCCGGCCGCTGATACCCTGGCAGCCGGCTCGGTCACAGGCACTCGTATCCACACACTGTCCACAGCGGCAAGCGGCACCTTCACCCATACGCTGTCGGCCTCGTTGGCGACAGCGGCAATGGATACCAGCAACAGTACAAATGTCGCGAGCGCTCTGATCATAGGCGTACAAGTCGCATGCACGTCCAGCGGTCGCACTCGGTATATGACTCATAGCGCAGGCCCGCAGCCTCGGCGGCTGCCTGCACTACAGGAATATCATCGGTATAGAATCCGCTCAGCAACATCACTCCGCCGCTTTTCAGATGTGCGGAATATGCAGCTATATCCCCGGTGATGACATTGCGGTTGATATTAGCTACAAAGACATCGGCAGGGTCAACGCCTTCAAGTGCTCCGGCATCGCCAAGTATGACATTGATTTCAGGATGGCCGTTCAGTGCCACGTTCTCAACGGCGTTGACCTGTGCGAACGGATCTATCTCTATGGCCGTCACCGGCGCCGCGCCGCGCATGGCGGCAAGTATGGCCAGGATACCGGTGCCCGTACCCATGTCGATAAGCGACTTACCGGCAAGAGGCATATCGAGCAGCTGCCCGAGTATCAGCGACGTGGTGGCATGATGGCCGGTGCCGAATGCCATCTTTGGGTCGATAACTATATCGTATTCAGCCTCGGGGATATCGGTATGGAACGAACTGTGCACCACACAGCGGTCACCCACAACTATCGGGCTGAAATAGTTGCGCTCCCACTCCTCGTTCCAGTCGCGCCCCTCGATCACCGTAGCCTTGCGGCTGATCCGGCAATCAAACGGGAAGCCCTCAAGAGCCTTGTCCACACCGCTCTCATCCCACAGCGAGGTAGAGATATAAGCGGTGAGGCCGCTCTCGTCGGGCACAAAAGATTCAAAGCCGATATCACCGAGCAGGCCGGCGATCAGGTCAGTGGCGTCAGAGCCGGGCATGGGCTCAAGGTCGAGCCGCAGTTCTACATAATCGTTCATTGCGCAATATTTTGCGCAAAGTTAACATATTTTATTAAAAGATAAAACAATCAGTATCACTTTTTCTTACGGAAAACGGGCGAGATGATGCGCCATATTTTCACACCGAGCACAATAAAGTCGGCATAGCTCACCAAACCCATAAGCCGCGTGAAAAACGAACGCGACATCGCTACATTGCCGTGGCGCAGGCGGTCGCCCTCAAATGCCAGTCGCTCTTTTTCGACTTCTATGCGTGCAAGCAGCACTGCCCGCTCATATATGATCTGATCAAAATCATATCCCGCCCATTCAGGCGCTTTCTTTATCTTAACGAGGTCCGGCATAGCTATCATTCTTTAGGCGGTTCAACAAACAATCTTGACATAAAACGGGCGACAGGATTGATGATCAACCGCTTACGCATCACAAACAACAGCACGAACAGAACGACATACAGCCCCGCCACTATGAAATAGGCATACTTGCCTATCCCCGTGTCTGCCAGCAGATGACCGAGACCGATAGAGAGGAAAATGAGAATGAGTGTGCCGAGCGCCACCGCCATCGAATAGAAAGCAATCGTGGACAACAGCACGGTAAACTTCTCGGCCGCCGTCAGGCGCGCATAGCCAAGCTGCATCGTTACCAGCCGCCGCAGGCTGTCAATCACAGCCTGGAAGCTGTTGGGCTTTTCGTTCAGTTCAGGCATAATGTGTTACTTTTCTAAACTTGTTTAAAAACGGGACGGCTCTTCATCACCGTCCCGTATCTTTATGACGAGTGTTATTTCTTTTCTTCGATTTCCGAGGCGAGCATCTCCACAAATTCGTCGACATTGTCAGAGGGCAGTAGCCCACGCTTCTGCAAATTGGCCTTGATGCGGTAACGCAACTCCTCGCCGCGCACTGGTGTCAGCAATGCCGCAGCGGCGGCTCCGACTATGGCTCCGCCCAAAAATACTGCAAATTTACTCATTTTTTCTTACTTGTCTCAGTTTCGATAGCTTCTTCGATTTTATCAGCGATTACGTCCACTTCGCTTTCCTTTACGAAGGGGCATTTCTCCTTGATGAACTCGCGTATGTTCCGACGGGTCGTCGACCCCTTTTCGGGAGCCAGAAGCAGAGCGGCTGCCGCGCCTACAAGTGCACCGCCCAGTGCGGCGAGTGCGATGTTAAGTCCTTTCATCGTTTTTGGTTCTTTAAAAGATTAATATTGCTTATACTGTTCTAACATCCGTATGCTGCAAAAGTTCGGTCTACCGTATTTTTTACACATTTTGCACATCCGGCGCTTTTTCGTACCTTTGCAACCGTATTACATCAACCAAATCTTCTATGTCTCTCAAAGCTGTACTTTTCGATCTTGACGGAGTCCTCCTCGATACCGAAGGCATCTACACCGACTTCTGGAGCGATATCGACTGTCGTTTTCCTACCGGTGTCGACAACTTTGCCGCCGTGATCAAAGGCAACACCCTCTCCAACATACTCGCCACATACTTCCCCGACAAGGCCATTCAGGCCCACATACACCGCCTGCTCATCGATCAGGAACTCAACATGCCCTACCGCATGTTTCCCGGCGCACTGGAACTTGTCGAAGGTCTGCGCGACGCAGGCATTAACACCGCCATCGTGACTTCGAGCACCCTGGCCAAGATGAAAAATGTTTTCCGCACACTTCCCCGGCTCGAAAATGCCATCGACACTCTCGTCACCGACGAAGACGTCACGGCATCGAAGCCCGATCCTCAGGGCTACCTCATCGCAGCACGTCGCTTAAAAGCTGCTCCGGGCGAATTTATCGTTGTCGAGGACTCCATGGCCGGCCTCGAGGCCGGGCGCCGCGCCGGCGCATTCGTTGTCGGCATAGCCACCACCAACCCCATGGATGCTGTCACACCCGCATGTCATTTTGCTGTCGATGCTATTGCCCGGCTCACTCCCGAAGGCCTCCTGAATGTCTTTCAGTCACATTAATTATTATATTAATGTCTCTTGACACGTAAAAAGTGTTAAAAAACATTTTATAATCTCATCGGAATTTGTTATCTTTGCAAAGTTTTCCTTGACTGATCCATACGTTCCACGTGCTCTTCGAGTCTACACAATCGTAATATTAACATTAACAAAACTATAATTGCAGAAATGCCATGATACAATGGATCCTCATAGATTTGACTGTATTCCTGATAGTTCTCACTATCACAGGACTTATCATACCTCAGATTCTGCTTGTAGCCTTTCGCAAGAATCTGTTCGACGAGATTGATCCCCGCAAAATCCACAAAGGCGCCATTCCCCGCCTTGGCGGCATCGCCTTTTTCCCGGCCATCATGTTCTCGATGTTCCTGGTATTCGGATGCATTCAGCAATACGTCAATCTGTCGGGCTTCCTGATTCTCCAAAGCAGCATCACCAGTTTCTGCTTCATTATCGCAGCAATCATAATTCTATATCTTGTCGGCATGGCCGACGACCTTATCGGCCTCAAATACAGAGCCAAATTCGTGGCTCAGGTTTTCTCGGCCGTCCTTATCATCACCGGCGGCATACATATCGACAACCTCCACGGCTTCCTGTGGATCGGCCCACTCAATATTTTCGTGGCGATTATCCTTTCGATACTCCTTACTGTATTCATCACCAACGCCATCAATCTCATCGATGGCATCGATGGCCTCGCATCGGGCCTCAGCGCCATCGCAAGCGCATTCTACGGATATTATCTCTTCACCTCGGGCCTCCACCTCTACAGCATGCTCGCCTTCGCCACATTCGGCGCCCTGTTGCCATTCTTCTATTACAATGTATTCGGCAACGCGCAGAAACACAGCAAAATATTCATGGGCGATACCGGAGCGCTCACTATAGGATTGATTCTCAGTGTACTCAGTATCCGCATCTGCCAGATCGAAAACACCGACTGCAATGTCAACCCGGCAATAGCTGCCTTCGCCCCACTGCTCATCCCCTGCTTCGACGTGGTGCGCGTCTACCTGCACCGCATACGCGCCCATCGCAATCCATTCCTCCCCGACAAGACACACATCCACCACAAACTGCTCGCCCTCGGCATGAGCCAGCGCGTTGCAATGCCCACGATACTCGCCTGCAGCGTCGCCCTTACGGCATTCAACTACTGGATGAACTCATACATCAATATCACTGTTCTTTTTATTATAGACCTCGCTATATGGATTGCCGCCAACTATATGCTCTCTCATGCCATACACCGCAGGCAGATCGCCACAGGCGAGCATCTGTACGAGTGACCACCCCATATTTCAGAATTTGTTTATGAAAAGATTGTTTTTGGTAATGCTGGCCGCTGTTTTCACAGCCGCCGTTTTCAACACTACTGCCGGAAACCCGCTCGAGGCTCTCGGCGGAATCGTCTCATCACTCACCTCAACATCCAAGTTCGAGATCAAAGACCTGCAGGGAACCTGGGCCTACCAGTCGCCGGCCGTAAGCTTCAAGAGCGACCAGGCCCTCAACAAGATAGGCGGCACGGCTGCATCGGCTGCCCTCGAGAACAAGATGGCTCCCTACTACACCCGGCTCGGCCTCAATACACTTGTCCTGACGATGGATGCCGACGGCAACTTCGAGATGAAGATCAAGACAATCACACTCAAGGGCGTAGCCGTGAAAGACAGCGACAGCGGTGCACTCACCTTCAACTTCAACGCCTTCGGTAAGACCAATATCGGCAAGATTGCCGCCGAGGCACAGAAAAGCGCCACCGGCGTGCTCACGCTCACCTTCGACGTCTCGCGCGTTATCGCCATAGTCGACAAGATTGCCTCGGTAGCCAATCTCCAGTCGGTCAGCACCCTGTCGTCGTTGCTAAAGTCCTACGACGGCATATACGCCGGTGCAAGGCTCAAGAAGAGCGCCGGCAATAATAAATAAGCGCCCGTCGTATGGGTGAGCACGGCATCGGCACACGTATCAGCCATCGCTTTAAGGTGTTGCGCTATCGCTACAGCCGGTTCACCAATCGGTTCAACACCATCATACGTTCCGGTTCCAACTGCCTCGGTATTCTTGCATTCATCGCGGCCGTCCTGTGCCTTGTGTGCCTGATAGTGCTCGCCGGATACGAGCACGACCATCATCAGCGCCTGATGCTCTACCGTCTCATCCGCGCCTGTCAGATCACATTCATCATCAAGGTAATCTACAACCTCGTGCTGCGCTTCCGCGCCACAGCCCGAGAGACCCGCACCGTCAAGTGGATCGTCGACATCGCCGTGCTGCTATCCCTCCTGCCCCTTATCTACCCGCGGCCCGACCACCCCTGGATACCGCTTATCGACCGGATGCTCTACAACCGCCACATTCTCTACGTCATCCTGGCATCTTATTCAGTTGTAGAACTCTCCTATGCCGTAATGCAGCTCACCGCACGCCGCACCAACCCTTCATTGCTCCTCTCGGGCAGCTTCCTGTTCTTCATCATCGCCGGCTCCTTCGTGCTCATGCTGCCGCGCTGCACCAATGTCCCCATATCATACATCGACTCGCTGTTCGTAGCCACATCCGCCGTATGCATCACCGGGCTCACGCCCGTCGATGTCGCGACAGTGTTCACACCCGCGGGTCTCATAGTGCTCGCCGTACTCATGCAGATCGGCGGCATCGGAGTCCTCACATTCACAAGTTTCTTCGCCGTCTTTTTCAGCGGAGCACAGTCGGTATACAACCAGCTCCTCATCCGCGACATGGTATACTCCAAGACCATGAACGCACTCATCCCCACCCTGCTCTACATCATCGGCTTCACTCTCACTGTCGAGGCAATCGGCGCCGTGGCCATCTTCTTCACAATCCCCGACGGGCTCTTCACCACCTTAACCGACAGGATAACATTTGCAGCCTTCCATTCCCTGTCATCATTCTGCAACGCCGGATTCTCCTGCCTGCCCGGCGGCATGGCCAACCCCGGACTCATGACACCGGGCCAGTCGCTCTACAATGTCACCTCGGCCCTGATACTTGCCGGCGCCATCGGCTTCCCGATTCTCGTCAATTTCAAGGATATAATCACAGGCCGGCTCAACGCCGTATGGTGTGCCATCACAAGGCACCGACGCCGCGACATACCCCTCCACACCTGGGACCTCAACACCAAGCTCGTCCTCGTCACAACCCTGTCGATACTCGCCGTCGCCTCTGTCGCTTTCTTCATACTCGAATACAACAATACCCTCGCCGGCATGACCCTGTGGCAGAAAGTCTCACAGTCGGTGTTCAACTCCCTGATACCGCGCAGCGCCGGATTCGCATCTGTCAATCCCGCCGATTTCCTTCCGCTCACATTGCTGCTTGTGATAGTACAGATGTGGATCGGGGGCGCATCGCAGTCGCTCGCCGGCGGCATCAAGGTCAACACCGTCGCCACCGTATTCCTCAACGTGCGATCCGTCCTGTCGGGAGGCAGCCGCCCCTGGGCCTTTGATCGCAGGCTGTCGCTCAACTCGGTTCGCCGCGCCAACACCGTCATCGTCCTTGCAATCATCTCGTTTTTAATCATTCTCGCGATATTGATGTGCTGCGAGCCGGCGCTCGGCCTCAAGGCAATGGTGTTCGAGGTTTCCTCAGCGCTCTTCACCGTCGGATCGTCGCTCGGCGCCACACCCATGCTCAGCGCCACCTCCAAGGTCACCCTCTGCGTGGCCATGTTCATAGGCCGCGTAGGCATCATATCGATACTGAGCGGCTTCTTCCCTCACCGCCGCGACATATCCTCTCATCTGCCCGAGGACAGTATAATAATCAACTAAGAGATTGTATTTAAATAAGTTTTAACCCTACAAAGCAATGCGCTACCTCGTTATCGGACTCGGCATATACGGAGCCAATCTCGCCCGCGACCTTGTCGCCCAGGGTCATGAAGTCATCGGCGCCGACTCCTCGCGCGTCACCGTCGACGCCATCAAGGACTATATCACCACCGCCTACATCATCGACACCACCGAGGAGGCCGCCCTCGGCGTTCTGCCGCTCCGCAATATCGATCTCGTCATAGTCGCCATCGGCGAAAACTTCGGTGCCTCGGTCAAGACGGTAGCGCTCCTCAAGAAAGCCGGTGTGAAGAAAATATACGCCCGTGCCATAGATCCGCTTCACGAGTCGATTCTCGAGAG
>JAGANS010000076.1 GCA_017624155.1 Muribaculaceae bacterium
CTTTGCCATCGCACTGGCCGAGGCAATGCCCGGCACACATGTCACCGGGCTTGACCTGTCGGAAGGCATGGTGGCCCGCGGACGCGCCAAGGTGGCCGCGGCAGGTCTCACCGATCGTGTGAACCTCATCACCGGCGACTGCCTCGACGCTCCGCTTCCCGAAGAGGCGGCAGACACGATAACGGTGGCTTTCGGCGTGCGCAACTTCGCCGACCTTGCTGCGGGCTATCGGGCCATGTACCGCATGCTGCGGCCCGGCGGCATGCTGTGTGTCATAGAACTGTCGACGCCCGAATCGGCACTCGTGCGGCCATTCTACAACCTCTATGCCGGGGGTGTCATACCGCTGATGGGCAGGATGATATCAGCCGACAACCGGGCCTATTCCTACCTGCCTGCCACTATCGCCGCAGTGCCGCGTGGCCGGGCCATGCTCGAGCTGATGGCCGGCGCCGGCTTCACCGACACCGCTTTCCGCCCCCTCACCCTGGGGGTGTGCACCATTTACACAGCCATACGTCCCTTATGATGAAAAGACTTTTGAAAACAACTATACTGGCAGCCGCCATAGCCCTCGGGGCCACACAGGCCCAGGGGCAGGCCATGTATATCAGCCACGCGAGGGTGAACGACGATATTGCCGCCGTAGCGCCCGACACCACACTGTCGGTGTGCGACTCGCTGCTCAACGCCAACGCAGTGAGCGGCTACGATATATTTGACATGTCGATTACACTTCCCGACGTGTTTTTCATGCCTGCGGTCTACGACCGCTATCGCTTCTTCACCCCGCTGAGCGTCACCGAAGAGCCCAGGAAGGTGGAGCCCTACATGCAGTGGCTCGAGGATCTCGACATCCTCTACCGCCAGATGAGCATGTTGCAGAAGAGCCTGTTCTACGAGCATCCCGATCTGGTGAAGTATAACGTGAACATGCTGCCCGAGGCACCCAAGCCATACGTGTCGGTGATCGACCCCAGCACCTTCCAGGTGACCCTGCGCGAAACGGTGACCGGCCCGGCCGACACCCCTACCATCGAAGCCGACAAGGTAGCCAAGAAGCATTGGATCAAGAAGTTCAACGCTTCGCTGCAGTTCTCGCAGGCCTATGTGTCGCCCAACTGGTATCAGGGCGGCAACAACAACCTCAACGCGCTTGCACAGATCTACTACAACGTGCGCCTCAACGAAACCTTTCATCCCAACCTGCTGTTCGAGACCACGATGCAATACAAACTCGGCATGAACAACGCGCCCGACGACTCGATACACGCCTACAACATATCGGAGGACATATTTCAGGTCAATACAACATTCGGTATCAAGGCGGTGAAGAACTGGTACTACTCATTCACCGGACAGTTCAAGACACAGCTGCTCAACTCGTACAAGTCGAACACGCACGACCTCAAGTCGGCCTTTATGTCGCCCGGCGAACTCACGGCCGGTATCGGTATGACCTACTCGTACAAGAACAAGCCCAAGACGGTGATATTCGACGCCTCGCTGGCGCCTGTGTCATACCACCTCACCACATGTATCAATCCCGACATGAATCCGGCGTCGTACAAGATTGAGGAGGGACACAAGAGCGTGAGCAAATTCGGTTCGACAGCCGAGCTGAAACTGTTCTGGAAGATGTCATACAACATCTCGTTCACCTCGCGCCTGTTTGCCTTCACCGACTACGATTCGTTTCAGGCCGACTGGGAAAATACGCTGGCTTTTGAAATCAACCGCTTCCTCACCACCCAGATATACGCCCACCTGCGCTACGACACCAAGACACCCAGTGTCCCCGACACCGACTGGAGGAAGCTGCAGGTCAAAGAAATATTCTCGATAGGCTTTGCCTACAAATTCTCCACGATGTAAGCATGATACGCGCGGCGACAGTGATCACGGCCCTTGCGGCCACGGCAGCGGCCTGGGCCGGTCAGCCCATCGAGGGCGACTGGCAGGTGTTGGGCGGCGGTCCCGAGCTGCGCATCAGCGCCGATACGGACGGCGACGGGCGCCTGAGCATCATCTGGCTCGACGGCGGCGACATGAGCCTGCCCGAAGGTACCGAGATGGGTTATGCCGTGCCCACGGCCCGCGACGGCGTCTATGACTGCTATGCCTACAGCGACCTGCGCGGCGAACTTGGCCGCGAGGGAGGCAAGGTGCACTTCGTGGCCCGCATGGACGAAGGCGACACCGACAGCTTTGTCATCGAGCCCTACGACCGCAAGATAGTGTTTAACCTGAGGATGCTGCTGCCGCTGTGGTATCGCCGCGCCATCGACGTGGTGGACGAGCGGCCCCGGGGCCTCGACGGCGCCCGCCGCATAGGCAGCCGGCCACGACACAACGCATTATGAGACGGTTGCTGCTGATATTGGCCATACTGGCCGCGCTGACGCCGGCCGCAGTCGAGGCCGGGAAGCCCCACCATCCGTCGCCGCCCCGCGCCGGGCGCAAGGCTGTGCCGCGCACCACCCGGCCACCCGTCATAGTATACGACACCGTAAGTGGCTGCGCGACCGACTCGGTGACAGTATCAGGATTCGAGAAGGCGCAGAAGGCCTCGCGCGAGAGCATGATGATTACCAACGGCAGCAGCCGGGCCTGCAGCGCCACAGGCATCGAAATCACATACAAGGACATGCAGGGACGCATGCTCCATAAGGCTGTCCGCGAGGTGGCCGAAGTCATCCCGCCGGGCGAGACGCGCATGGTGAGCGTGCCGTCGTTCGACCGGCAGAATCTGTTCTACTACCACCTGTCGCCGCGGCAGGCGCGGGCCGCACAGGCCACGCCATTCGATGTGGAGGTGCGGGTGATATATTTATGTTATCCTAAACTGAGCGAACAATGAAGATAGCCATCATAGCGGCGATGCAGAAGGAACTCGACCTGCTGCTGCCCCTGATCGAACACCGCAGCGCCGTGAGCGCCAACGACTATACATTCTACACAGGCAGCATAGGCGGCCGCGACATAGTGGCCGTGAAGAGCGGCATCGGCAAGGTGAACGCCGCCGTGGCCACACTGACCCTTATCGATACTTTCCATCCCTCGCTCGTCATCAACACGGGCGTGGCCGGCGGCACCGGAGCGGCGTCGGTGCTCGATGTGGTGATCCCCTCGCGCATAGCCTACCACGATGTGTGGTGCGGCCCCGGCACCAAGTGGGGCGAGGCGGCCGGCTGTCCGGCATACTTCGAGTGTCCGCTGCCGGCCTCGCTGGTAGCCGAACTCGGCGCCCGCAGCGGCCTGCTGGCCTCGGGCGACATATTCGTGTCGCGCCCCGAGGAGGTGAAGCACATCCTGGGTCTGTACCCCGACGCCGTGGCCGTGGACATGGAGTCGGCTGCCATCGCGCAGGTATGTCATATCAAGAATGTGCCGTTTGTGTGCATCCGCGTCATCAGCGACACACCCGGCGGCGACGACAATATCGCGCAGTACGAGAACTTCTGGACCGACGCTCCGAAGTCGACCTTCGACACCCTCATACACCTGCTCCGACGCCTCTGATACCCCGACATGAAGGATCTGCGGGCGCAGCGGGGGCGCCGCTACATAGCCTCGCTTGTGGCCGAGGGCGAACATGAGCATCAGGACTTCAAGTTCACCATCTCCGACGCTCACAAGATAGCCCACTCGGTGTCGGCCTTTGCCAACGCCGGCGGGGGGCGTCTGCTCATAGGGGTGAAGGACAACGGTGTAATGGCCGGAATCCGCAACGAGGAGGACATATACGTGGTGGAGCAGGCCGCGCGCCGGCTGTGCGACCCGCCAGTGGAGGTGGAGTTCACGGCCTATCGGGTCGACGAGCATGCCATAGTCATCAAGGCCACCATCCCGCAGGCCACGGTGCGCCCCGTGCGCTGCCGCGAAGCCGACGGCCGATGGCGCGCCTACTGCCGCGTGGCCGACGAGAACATAGTGGCGCATCCGCTGATGGTGCGGGCATGGCAGGCCGATGCCCCTGTGAGTTTCAGTCTCGACAGCACGGCAGCGGAGCTGCTGCAATGGCTCGACACGCAGCCCGAGGGCGTGGAATCCACCGAGATAGCGCTGCGGCTGGGACTGTCGCAGCGCCGAGCCGACAACCTGATAGTGTCGCTCGCCTCGGCCGGTATCCTCACCTTCATCTACCGCGCCCCCCGCTTCCTGATCGCCCGAATGCACGAGGAATGAGACAGTGCGAGGGTCGGACGAAAAGGATAAGCATGCATCACCGCAGCGTGGGGTCGGAGACTCTGATTCACCTTGTCTCCGACCCTCGCGCTGCGGGGATGGTGGCGCTGTCGACGGGGGCGCCGGTGCGGTCGTGAAGTGTGAGGATCATGCGCTCGGGGTTGACGTCGAGGATGAGGCCGCCTACGGTGTGGGGACCCTCGCTCCAGCGCCGGTCGATGACGTCCTGATGGCCGACGAGATCCTTAAGGGCGCGGCCGCGGCCGTTGTCGCTCGACGATGCCACGACATAGACAGTCGAAGGCTGGCCTGGCGCGGCCACCGATGTGTTGTTGAGGGGGAATGTGCGCAGGTAGGCATGGTTATTGCCGGCGATGGCAAGGTCGACGCCGAGGCATGTGAAGAGGTCGGCGAAACGCTCGAGCTGGGAGTTGCTGCCGTCGGTGGCGATGATCCATTCGTAGTGCTCAACGGCTACGATGTAACGCGAGGGATTGGCTTTGACAACCTGTTCGATCCATTCGCGGGCCTTGTCGAGCGTTTCCTTGTTGCGCATGGCCTCGTTGTTGAGCATCAGGAAGAGGACGTCGCCGTATCTGAACCAGTAGCACACACCCTTCTGACCGTCGTAGCCATTGCCGGGGAGATGCCAGGCATAGCGGAAGTAGTCGTCGGTGCGACCGTTCTGACGGTTCATGTGGTCGTGGTTGCCCTGAACGGGCGCCCACATGTAGTTCTTGTATTCGGGCTGCTCGGAGAGTTCGGTCCAGTAGTTGTAGCTGCCGCCCCAGGCGCACTGGTCGCCGGTGGACAGTATCCAGTCAACGCCGCCGGCCACGCTGTCGAGGGTGTTTATCATGCCCATTGCGTGGTCGATGCGACTCCACAGAGGCGAATAGTGGTGATAGTCGCCGATGACGGCGGCGTGCCAGCTGCTGTCCGGGCCGGGAGCGGTGCGGAAGCGGCGGGGCGCGCTTGTCCACAGCGAGCCGTCGGCCGCCGGGGCCGACACGGTGTAGATATAGTCGGTGGAGGGCTGCAGGCCGCTGAGGGTAACGCCGTATTTGTCGAATACGTGGCGCTCGTAGACGTCGGTGTTGTCGGCGAGCTTGGAGAATATAGAGTCGTAGACGTTGCAGCGCACCACGGTGCCGGGTGCAGCGGTGCGGGCATGGGTGAAGGCGGTGTCGTCGGCAGTGGTATAAGATACAAACTGGCCTGCGGCACCAGGGGCGCCGGCCCAGCTGATGCTTGCCTGATGCGAGGCGTCCTCGCCAACGGCGGTGAATATGGTATAGGCGGGTTCGCGCGAGCCGAGTGAGTCGAGGCCTGTGCCGTAGCGCTCACGGGCGCCGACCGGCAGCAGGGCGGCCGACAGAAGCAGAAGTGTGATGATGCGTTTCATGGTATATAATTGTGTAAATGTAATTTATCGTAAAGCGAAGATAATGAGCAAAGCGAGCGACACGCCGAACATCAGCATCGAAGTGGCGCCAAGCAGCGGAGTGAGTGCTGCGCCGCTGCGGCGCGACATCTCGGCCGTGACCTTGGCCGACAGCAGCAGATATGCCATGGGAACGGCGGCGCTCCACGGTCCGGCGGCTATCCATGCATGCAGCAGCAACACGGCGGCGGCAATAGCATCGGCAAGATAGAGGCGCCGCATGGCGGACTGACCGTAGCGGACGCTGAGGGTGCGCTTGCCTACGGCGCGGTCGTCGTCGGTATCGCGGTAGTTGTTTATTATCAGCACGTTGGCGCCCATCAGACCTATGGCTACCGAGGCAAGGAACACATCGAAGGTGAAGGCGTGTGCCTGAACATAGTAAGTAAGATTGACCGGGATGATGCCGAAGAAGAATATAACGGCCACCTCGCCGAGGCCGTTGGTCGACAGCGGGTACGGTCCGGCACTGTATGCAAACACGCCCACAGCGATGAAGGCACCCACGGCAAGCAGCCACCAGCCGCCCCATGCCACAAGGCTGAGGCCGAAGCATCCGGCCAGGCCGAGGGTAATGTAGACGGCCTTCTTCATGGCCTGCGGAGTGATCTCGCCCTCTGTGACACCCCGGCGCGGGCCTTCGCGTCCCGGACGGTCGCGGCCGGCAGTGTAGTCGAAATATTCGTTGGCAAAGTTGGATGCTATCTGAGCCATAACGGCGAATATCAGACAGATGACAGCAGGCGTGGGATTGAACACGCCGTGGAGCAGGGCATATGCGACGGCGGCGAGTACGCCGGCCACCGACACAGGCAATGTGCGCAGGCGCATGGCCTCAATCCAATATCCGAGGGTTTTCATATTAGTATCTGATTCTGAATTTGTCGAGAAGGCATTTAAAATTATCCTGAGCCGTGAGGCATGTATCCATGAGATATCCTTTGATTTCCGGCCAGTTGCGCAGGCCGTTGTAGTAGAAAAGCTTCAACTGATCGGTGATAATAAAGGGAACATAACCCAGCCGCAGACATTCACGGAACATTATCAGCCGTCCGACTCGCCCGTTACCATCCTGAAAGGGATGAATCGCCTCAAAGCGCTGATGAAAATCCACAATATTTTCGAAAGATGGATATTTTATAGCATTATATTCTTTCAGAAGAGCCTTAATCTCCCTATGCACATTTTCAGACTCTACGGTATCGTTGCCACCCACCTCATTGGGCAATTTCTTATAATCACCTACCCTGAACCATTCCTTGCGGTCGTCGGAAGTACCCGATTTCAATAAATAATGCAGATATTTTATATATGCCTCTGTAAGTTTGTCGGACGTGCAGTCGATTATGTAGTCGATGGCACGGAAATGATTTGTAGTTTCAATAATGTCATCAACATTCACGACATCGTCGTAGATACCTATCGTATTGGTTTCAAATATATAACGTGTCTGATCATGAGTAAGACGGCTACCTTCGATATGATTGGAATTATATGTAAGATCAATCTGAACCCGGTGATATATGCCGCCCTTGATCTTAGCTCTTTTCTGCTCTCTGAGTGCTAAAAGCAAAGGGGATATTGCCGGCTCTTTCTTGCGACGTGGCAGTTCGGCACCGGCCGGAATGTTCCAGGTCTTTCCTACAAGATATGCGCCGTCGATTTTTCCCTGCGCACAATAGTTGCGGGCCGTGCGCTCCGACACTCCATGATTGTCAGCCCATTCGCGAACCGAAATATATTTTTTATCCTGAGCAGAGCGCGTTGAGTTTTCCATTCTATCGGCAAGATTTATATCAAAACACAGCACAAAGGTAGCAAAATTTGCCGATAACGGCAAATTTTCGTCTTCTATAAGACGATTGTGAAGCGGGTGAGGGAGTCGGGACCGGTAGCGAGTGTGAAGCTGGCGTTGTGACGGCTGAGAATGTCGCGGGCGAATGTAAGGCCTATGCCCTGCCCCATGGGCTTGTCGGTGTAGAAAGGCGTGAATATCACACGACTCTTGTCGGGACTGATGCCGGGGCCGTTGTCGGTAACGGTAATGACGGCCGATCCGTCGGCGCCCCGGGTGGCGGTGACGGTGACACAGCCTGAGCCATCGTGCCGTGAGGCCGCACTCTCGACAGAGTTCTTGACTATGTTGACGAGGGCCTGCTCGAGCAGGGCGCTGTCGACGGGCGCCGCGGGCACGTCGTCATCGGCGCTGACCTCGACGGGGATTCCGGCCTGCGCGCCGATGCTTTGGAGAAA
>JAGANS010000077.1 GCA_017624155.1 Muribaculaceae bacterium
ACGGCGGCGCATGGCGGGGGACGCATTATGTCGCCGATTATCTGCCACATGGCTTCGTCGCGCGAGGCGGCGGTGAGGAGTATCTCGCTGTCGCCGGTGCCGAAGCTGTATATGCCGGGATATATCTCGACGAGCCGCTGCTCAAGGAATGAGGGGCGGTATCCGCGGCATAGTCGGGGTTGTGGCTGTCTTTGCATGTGTCGCTGTTTTTTTCTGCAAAGGTAGTGTGCGACGGTATAGGCTCGTCGCGTATTTGGTGAAGTTTACGAAATACGCGAAAATTTGTTGATATCACAAGACGTCTCTCCGAGACTTATCGTGGTGATTATCGGCTACCTGGCCCCAGGTTCCACCCGGCCCCAGGCTCCATCTGGCCCCAGGCTCCACCCGGGGTTTTCTCATTATTGCGGGGTCTCCGACCCCTCGGAGCGGCGGGGCCATCGGGCGGGCGGACGCACAGGCCGTGCGTCCCTACGGCAATGCGGTGATGGTCAGGTGAGTATGCGGTTGTGGTCAGGTGCGTGGGTGGTTGGTTGCGGTGATGGTCAGGTTGTTGGTTGTGGCCGGGCGTGTCGGTAGGGGAAATAAAAAAAGCCTTCCGGGTGGCGGAAGGCTTGTGTGGGCGCTGAGGGATTCGAACCCCCGACCCTCTGCTTGTAAGGCAGACGCTCTGAACCAGCTGAGCTAAGCGCCCGAGGGTCGCTTTGAGGAGAATCAAGAGTGGGCGCTGAGGGATTCGAACCCCCGACCCTCTGCTTGTAAGGCAGACGCTCTGAACCAGCTGAGCTAAGCGCCCTTGAGGTTTCTCCGTCGAAAGCGATGCAAAGTTACGGTGTTTTTTTGACTCCACCAAATTTTTTGGTGACTTTTTTTGATTGAATTTGCGGGTGTGTCAGATATGTGGCTGAGTAGTAGGCGATAATAAAATCGGCCCTGCCTGTTGGCAGAGCCGATATAATGTGGGGGAAGGGTGTTTATTTGCGCATGCCCTTGGCGGCCTGCTGCTGGCGTAGCATGGCCTGCTGCTGTCGCTGGGCTTCCTCAAGGCGTGCCATGAAGCCTGATTTCTTGCGGGGCTTTTTGGCGTTGGCGAGGAGCTGGGCGCGTACCTTGTCTTCGTCGATGAAGTGGCGGAATGCCCATGTCTGGACGATGGTGATGAGGAGTGACAGGAAGTAGTAGTAGCTGAGGCCGGAGGCGTAGTCGTTGAAGATGAAGAGGAACATGACGGGCATGATGTAGGTCATGAGTTTCATGCCGGGCATGGAGTTGCCGCCGGGCTGGTTCTGCATGTTGATGTGCATGTATACTACGTTGACGATAGTCATGAGCAGACAGAAGAGGCTGACGCCGTTGCCGTAGAAGGGGATTGAGAAGGGCAGTGTGACGATGAAGTCGGGGGCTGAAAGGTCGTGTGCCCAGAGGAAAGACTGTCCGCGGAGCTCGATCGCCGAGGGGAAGAATGAGAACATGGCGATGAGGACGGGCATCTGGAAGAGCATGGGGAGACAACCGGAGAAGGGGCTTGCGCCGGTGCGTGAGTAGAGGGCCATGGTCTCCTGCTGGCGCTTCATGGCGTTTTCCTGGCCGGGGTATTTGTCGTTGATTTCCTTGATCTCGGGCTGTAGTACGCGCATCCGGGCCTGGGACTTGAAGCTCTTGAATGTGAAGGGGAATATGATGAGCTTGATGAAGATGGTAAGGAGCAGGATGATGATGCCGTAATTTGATATGAACGAGCTGAGGAAGGTGAAGACGGGGATTACGATCCATGTGTTGATGTATCGGAAGAATCCCCAGCCGAGGGGTATGAGGCGTGTGAGGTCGAGGTCTTCGTCGGGCGAGATGGTGTCGCTGAGGCGTGAGAGGAGGGGGTAGTCGTTGGGACCGAAGTAGAAGTCGAATACGGCCACGGTGCCGTCGGCGGTGGAGTAGGGCAGGGAGGCTGTCATGTCCATGTCCTTGAGGAAGCGGTCGTCCTTGATGACTGTGCTGCGGAGGTCGGCAGTGGAGAAGTAGGCGCGGGGGATGATAACGGAGGAGAAGAACTGGTTCTTGTATGCGACCCACTTGATGCGTCCGGTGAGCTGCTTTGAGTCGTCCTTGGATTCGGACATGTAGTCGGGTGAGTCGCCGATATACTTGTAGTATATGGCTGAATTACGTTCTTCGAATACGCGGCCTTTTTCGTTGCGTGCCATTGTCTGGTGCCAGTTGAAGTCGGCTGAGGCGGTTGACTGGGGCAGTATGCCGGCAGCGCCTTTCTGTACGATTTCCATTGACAGGAGGTAGTCGTCGGGATGTAGTACGTAGCGTATTCCCCAGGTGGCTCCGTCGGCGAGGTCGAGTGTCATCATGACGGAGGAGTCGCTCTCGACGACGGGGGTGAAATTGAATTCGCGTGTGTCGATGCGCTGGTCGGCTGTGGTGAGTGTGAAGGAGTATCCGTCCTTGTCGCCCTGAAATAGCTGTATGGGGCGGACGGAGTCGCCGGTCTCGGTGTTGTATTTTTTGAGTGTGACGGCGCTGACCATGCCTCCGCGGGATGAGATGTCGACCTTGATGAGGTCGTTCTCGAGTGATGTGACGGTGTTGGCGCCGCCGAGGTTGCGGGCAAAGCCTTTGTATTTCTGCACGCGGGCGACGAGTCCTGAAACGGCGGAGAGGGCTTTGGCGCGGAGGTCGGGGGCGACTGTCGAGCCGGAGAGTGAGCGGAGGTCGGCGAGGCGCACGGAGTCGGTGCCGATGATTACGTGGCCTGTGAGGGCGGCTGAGTCGAGGCGCAGGCGGAAGTTTTCGTCGGCGAGGATGTACGAGCGACCGCCGTCGGCCTCGGCGTGTCCGAGTGTGCGGACTGCCTCGGCGAGGCTTGCCTCAAGGCTTGCCGACAGGGAGTCGGAGGGGGCCGGGGTGTTGTCGGTGGCGGGCGTTGTCTGAGCGCCTGTCACGGCTTTCTGAGCGTCGAGTTGCTCCTGAGTGGGGCGGTTGCAGTACATGAAGCCGAAGAAAATCGCGGCCATACATACTACGCCCCAGAGAGTGTTTTTATCCATTTGAGATCAGTGTTTTTCGGTTTTGGCGCGTTCGTCGCGGTACTGGATTGCGGCACGCATGAACGACATGAACAGGGGATGGGGGTGAAGGACGGTGGAAGAATATTCGGGATGATACTGGGTGCCGATATACCAGCGCTTGCCGGGGATCTCGACTACTTCGACGAGTTGTGCGGCTGGGTTTATGCCTACACAGGCCATGCCGGCTTTCTCGAATGCGTCGCGGTAGGAGTCGTTGAACTCGAAGCGGTGGCGGTGGCGCTCGCTGATGTCGGTGGTGCCGTAGGCGCCGGCGGCTTTAGAGCCGGGGACGAGGCGGCAGTCGTATGCGCCGAGGCGCATTGTGCCGCCGAGATTGGAGATGCTCTTCTGTTCCTCCATGAGGTCGATGACGGGGTGTGGGGTGGAGGGGCTCATCTCGGTGGAGTTGGCGTCGGCGAGGCCGAGGACGTTGCGGGCAAACTCGATGACCATGCACTGCATGCCGAGGCAGATGCCGAATGTGGGGATGTCGTGCTCGCGGCAGTATCGGAGGGCGACAAATTTGCCGTCGATGCCGCGCTGGCCGAATCCGGGGGCGATTATCACGCCGTCCATGCGGCCGAGTTTCTGGTCGACGTCGGCGTCGGTGAGTTTCTCGGAGTGGATGTATACGAGCTTAAGCTTGTGGCCGTTGTAGGTGGCGGCCTGGAAGAGCGACTCGTCGATGGATTTATAGGCGTCCTGGAGCTCGACGTATTTGCCTACGAGGCCTATGGTGACGGTGTCGGTGGCGTTGTCCATCTTGTGGAGGAATTCGAGCCATGCCGCCATGTCGGGCTCGGCGTGCGGGGTGGTGCGGGTCTTGTGGAGGACAATGTCGTCGAGTCCCTGCTCGTGCATGCGTAGCGGCACACGGTATATCGTGTCGACGTCGATGCTCTGGACGACGGCGTCGGGGGCTACGTTGCAGAAAAGAGCTATCTTGCGTCGCATCTCGGTGGAGATGTGGTGCTCGGTGCGGAGCACGAGGATGTCGGGCTGTATGCCGAGTTCCTGAAGTTTTTTGACGGAGTGCTGTGTAGGCTTTGTCTTGAGTTCCTTGGCGGCGGCGATAAACGGCACGTATGTGAGGTGGATGCACAGGGAGCTGTCGCCGAGTTCCCACCGGAGCTGCCTGACGGCCTCGAGGAACGGCAGCGACTCGATGTCGCCGACGACGCCGCCGATCTCGGTGATGATGAAGTCGAAGTTGCCGGAATTGCCGAGGGCCTTGACGGCGCGCTTGATCTCGTCGGTGATGTGTGGGACGATCTGGACGGTCTTGCCGAGGTAGTCGCCGCGGCGTTCCTTGTCGATAACAGCCTGATATATGCGGCCGGTGGTGATGTTGTTGGCTCTTGTGGTGTGGATGTCGGTGAATCGTTCGTAGTGGCCGAGGTCGAGGTCGGCTTCATGGCCGTCGACGGTCACATAGCATTCGCCGTGTTCGTATGGGTTGAGTGTGCCGGGGTCGATATTTATGTATGGGTCAAACTTTTGTATTGTCACTCTGTATCCGCGGGCGATGAGCAGATTTGCGAGCGAGGACGAGATAATGCCCTTGCCGAGTGATGATACCACGCCGCCGGTGACGAAAATATACTTAGTTTCCACGCTGTGAATGTGTTATAAGACGAACAATAACGACCGATGCGTGCAAAATGCCTCTGCCCGGCCAAAATATCGGCAAAGATACGAAATTTTGGCTGAAAAACGGGATACGCGGGAATGAAAAATACGGGGCGGAAACGAAATTTTAAACGAGCACTTACTGTTTCCAGGGGATTTCGTCGATGCGGGCGGTGTGGTTGATGTATCGGCCGAGGGCGAAGAGGTAGTCGCTGAGGCGGTTGACGTAGCGCAGGATGGCGGGGTCGACGTCGACGATGCGCGACAGGGCGATGATGCGGCGCTCGGCGCGGCGTGCCACTGTGCGGGCGATGTTGGCGCGGGCGGCATCGGGGTGGCCGCCGGGGAGGATGAACTGCCGCAGGGGCGGCAGGGTGCCGTCGACGGCGTCGATGGCGGCTTCGATGGCCGAGATTTTGTCCTGAGCCAGCGGCCGGGGCTGCCATTTTGATTCGGGCTCGGTGGCGAGGGCGGCACCGATGTCGAAGAGGACGTTCTGCATGGTATGGATTTCGGCGCGGCGGGTATCGTCGATGGCGTCGGAGGCGGCAATGAGTCCGAGCCATGAGTTGAGCTCGTCGACTGTTCCGTATGCTTCGAGTCGTTCCGAGTCCTTGGGTGCGCGTGTGCCGCCGACGAGCGATGTGGTGCCGTCGTCGCCGGTGCGTGTGTATAGTCGGCTTTTCATTTTGAGAGGTCTTTTTTACATTGTTCGAGAGCCTGAATAAGGGCGTCGACGGTGGTTGCCACGATGAGTGTTTCGAGTGGGCGCGGCGACATGAGTCCGCAGTCGACAAAGTGGTGCAACTGTGCGAGCAGGTGGTCGAATACACCGTCGGGATTGAAGAGGATTACGCGCTTGTCGCGGCGCATGGTGAAGTTGATGTATCCGAAGGATGCTGCGAATTCGTCGAGGGTGCCGTAGCCGCCGGGGAGTACGACGAAAGTATCGGAAAGGAGCTGCATGACACCCTTGCGGTCGTTGAGGTCGGCGGTGGGGACGCGCACGTCGTTGAATGGGGAGGCCTGGTTGGCGCGGCGGGTGGGGACGATGCCCACGACTGTGCCGCCGGCGTTTTTGCATGCTTTGGCTGCGACGCACATGAGGCCGGCGTCGACGCCTCCGTAGACGAGCTGGAAACCGTTTTCTCCTATCCATGTGCCGACGGCACGGGCGCCTTCCTGCCAGTTTTCGGGCAGGTTGTCCATCGAACTGCAATATACGGCGATTTTCATATCTGTGGTAATGATGTTAAGGCAGGCCTGTGGTGGGAGAGGCACGGGGTATGGGATGGCCCGCAGATTATTTTTGCCAAAGATAAACAATTTATTTGTAAATTTGCGCAATTAACGTAAAAAAGTATGAAATATCAGAATATAAATGGGACGGAGCAAGCCGTGAAGGTGTGCACGGGCCTTATGGCGGAGTGTACGGATATTGACAGCTATGTGCGTTCGAGCGGTGAGGCGCTGGCGGTGTATGACAACGGGTGGAAAAAGGCGCGGACCGGGGGCGGTGATGTCGATGCTGCCATTGCCGACTTTATGCTTGCGGGACTCGTGCACCTCGACGCCCTGGATATGGCGGGGCTGAGGGAGGATGCTCTCGGGACTATGCTGACTATGCTGGTGAGTGTGGATATGGCGGGCGTCAGCCGCACGGGACTGGGCATGAGCTATATGGAATTGCAGCTGCGCTATGCGCGGGCATGTGTGGAGCTGTGTGCGCGCAGCGCGGGCGATGACTTTGCCGCCGCGCATGCGGGCGCGATACTCGGCATGGAACTTGCGTTGTATGCCGGGGCGTATGATGAGTTTGTGGAGTCATATTCGCCCGAGGCAGCTGATATACTGTCTCTGACGGGTATGCGCGAGGCGGCCGGGCGATATAAGGCAGCGGACGGCGATGGTGGGTCGGCAGTAGCCGACATACAGCGTCCGGCCGAGGCTCTGATCGACATGATGGCCCGGCTCAATGCGCTGGGGCTTTAAATAGGCTCTAATATCGGCGGTCGCCTGTCATCTGCCTGAAGCCGCCCATGCCGCCGAAGTTCATGTTGTTGCGGTTGTTGTTGCGGTTGTTACGGTTATTGTAGCGGTCGTTGCCGTTGTTGTAGCGGTTGTCCTGATAGCCCGAACCCATGAATTCGTCCTCCTCGGCGTTCTCATCGTCCTGGTTGGGCGCTGTTTCGCCGCGCTTCAGTTTGGGCTTGTTCTTGAGCAGTGCGTAGGGTTTCTGTTTGTCGACGGGGAGTTCGTAGATGTCCCAGTCCTGCTCGACGTCCCAGTTGCGTTTCAGCTCGATTTTCTTGGGATAGTATGCCACTTCCTCGGGCTGTATCGAGTCGAGGCGGCCTGTAGTCCACTCGCCGTTGCCGTCGGTGTCGAAGAACATGCGCAGGTAGTATGAACCGGGCTGGACGTAGCGGAATATGGCCTTGCCGTCGGCGGCGCGGGCCACGCGCACTGAGTCGCCCGCAGTGCCAAGCAACTCCACCACGGCAGTGGAGTCGGCGCCGGTGAGGCGAACGGTGAGGTTGGAATAGTCCTCAAGGGCGCGGACGGCGATTTCCTGCTCAAAGCGTTTGTTGTGCTCGCCGTAGACGTTGTGGATGGCGGCCGAGTCGATGGTGAGGCGGTATTTGGCTCCGGGCTCCCATTTGTAGTCGATCTGCTTCTGGAGGACGGGATGCAGCGAATCGGCGGTGATGGCAAAGGGCTTGGCCACCCAGTTGGTGTCGACCTGCATCTCGAAGTGTATCATCGCGGTGTCGATGCGCTGGAGCGGCTGGCCGACCGAGAATGTCAGGGGCTTGTATACTTCCTGAGTGTTGCCCGAAATGAGTGTGAGGGGCAGGGTGTCGAAGCGCGGGGGCAGGGTGTCGGCTTCAATTTCCTTTTTGGTGCGCTTTGGGTCGCGGTAGAAGAATCGCAGGGTGTCGGTGGTCCATACGAGGCGGTCGAGCGAGTCGGGCTTCATATAGCGGACCGACAGGCGCAGAGAGTCGGTGCGGTATACGGCCGAGTCGGTGAGCCACATGGTGAGCGAGTCGCCGCGCGAGGAGTAGATGGGAATGCCCCAGCGGTCGGATGCGGCTCCGTGGAGAGATGTGTCATGGGGGCCGTCGACGATGGCGAGCCGGGGGAGCGAGTCGGTGGGCGCGCCGAGCTCGACGGTGATGAATCGCCGCTCGGGGCGCTTGTAGTCCTTGAGATACTGGGCGCGGTAGTCTTCGTTGAAGAATGACAGCAGGATGTCGTTGGGGAGATATTGCAGGCCGCCGTGCTGCACCAGGGAGTCCTGGCCGGTGGAGCTGTACAGGGTGTCGGTGACGCTGATGCTCTCGACGCGGGGCGATACGGTGACGTCCATGAAGGCCACGTTCTCCGAGCGGTCCCAGTGCCAGTCGCGGTTGATGTCGTTGATGGCATACACGCGGTATTGGCCCTCGGGGAGGTTGCGGATGGTGAACTGTCCGTACTGATTGGTGCGGGCGATGCGGTCGGGGGGCAGGGTGCGGATGGCGGTGTCGCTGAGGTTGGAGTAAGCACCCACGATGATGCCTTGCGCCGGCTCGAGATTCTGTGCGCCGAGCACGATGCCCGATATGCGCAGCGAGTCGATTGAGTCGCCGGTGGAGAAGTCGAGGGCAAAGCCGTCGAGGATGTTTCCCTCGTTGAGGTCCTTGATGGCGTCGCCGAAGTCGATGGTGTAGGTGGTGTTGGCCTTGAGGGTGTCGCGCAGGTGTACGCTGACGCGGCGGCCGTTGGCGGTGATTGTGGGAGCCTCGAGCTGCGCGGGCGAGACGACAACCTTGTTGAATGCGTCGTCGAGCTGTACGTTCTCGTCGAATATCACGGTGAAGTTGTTGCCCGACACGCGTGTCTGTCCCGGCGAGGGGTTGGAACGCACGAATACGGGCGGCTCTTCGTCGCGCGGGCCACCGTCGATGTGGCCCACGCTGGCGCATGCCGTGAGAATCGCGGCGACAACTATTGCAGGCAGGAGACGCAGCGGCTTCATCAGATGGAGAGTCGGCGGAGGGTGTTGAGGAGTTCGCGGTTGATTGGCTTGTCGTTCTTGATTGCCTTGGAGAAGGGCACGTATACGATCTCGTCGTTCTTGATGCCGATCATCACGTTGCGCTGGTCCTCGAGCAGAGCGTCGATGGCTGCGGCGCCCATGCGGGATGCCAGGATGCGGTCGTGTGCAGTGGGGGAGCCGCCGCGCTGCAGGTGTCCGAGGATCGAGACGCGCACGTCGTAGCCGGGGAACTCGGTCTTGACGCGCTCGGCGAGGCCCATTGCACCGCCGGTGACGGGACTCTCGGCCACAAGGACGATGGATGAGTTCTTCGATTTGCGGAAGCCGTTCTGGATAAGTTCGGCCAGCTGGTCGACCTCGGTGGAGATTTCGGGGATGATGGCGGCCTCGGCTCCGGATGCGATGGCGCCGTTGAGGGCGAGGAAGCCGGCGTCGCGTCCCATCACCTCGATGAAGAAGAGGCGCTCGTGGCTGGTGGCGGTGTCGCGTATCTTGTCGACGCACTCCATGATGGTGTTGAGGGCGGTGTCGTAGCCAATGGTGGTGTCGGTGCCGTAGAGATCATTGTCGATGGTGCCGGGCAGGCCGATGCAGGGGAAGTTGAATTCGTTGGCGAAGATTCGTGCGCCGGTGAGGGAGCCGTCGCCGCCGATCACCACGAGGGCGTCGATTTCATGGCGGCGGATGACGTCGTATGCCAGCTGACGGCCTTCGGGTGTCTGGAATTCCTTGCAGCGGGCGGTCTTGAGGATTGTGCCGCCCTGCTGTATGATGTTTGAGACGTTCTGCGTGCGGAAGTCGACGATTTCGTCGCTGATAAGGCCGCGGTAGCCGCGGTATATGCCTTTGACTTTCACGCCACTGAAGATAGCCGAACGGGTGACGGCGCGTATGGCGGCGTTCATGCCGGGAGCGTCACCGCCCGAAGTAAGTATACCGATACATTTAATCTCTGCCATGATGGGATACGTTTAGTAATGAATGTGCAAAGATACGTTTTTGCGAGCAAATACGCAGCAAATAATAAGTTAATTTTCGTTTTTCGGGCTTTACCGCAATATAAACACATCCGGAAAGCCGTGATGGCATTGCCGGATGTGCTTGCGGTTACTAAGTCGTTTGTGGGTTAAACTCGCGATAGTGGATATTCCTCATTAATGCTACTTAGCAGGAGGTCTTCGTTTTTACTTTTTGTCAGAGCTGCTAATATACGCGCCTTCAAAGGGATATCTGTCGTCCCGCACATTATCTTCTACGATAGACAGATCATAACGTTCAGGCCAATAGGCCTCCATTATATCGCCACAGTCGGCACGCATAATCTGTAACATTGCAAGGTATAATTCTTTTCTGGAGTCATAAAGTCTTATGTCTGAAAGCTGGGCGTCCGGGAGTGTAATGCGTTTGAGTTGATAGACATCGTGGTATGCTACGTTAAAGTGTTTTTCGTATTCTTGACTACTTTCGATGGATATTGTGATGCCACTGAGATCAGCTTTTTCTACATTAAATTCCAGGTGATCGAAATAGAGTTTGTTAGAGCTTTCTTGATAATCCCACCGGCAGGCGTACCCAAGTTTGGTGTCATAACTGCCGTATTTGTCACAATAGCAGCTCCATAAACTTTCGACAGCACCCTTATCATTACCATCAGGATTATATCTATAATCTTTTGCCTTATAAACTTTGCCGTTTGTAAAGATCAGTATATAAGGCAGAGGCCCGGAGCCTCCTTGCGGTCTTGTCGACCTTTTTGTAGTATGTGGATATGTTAGGCTCTTCAAAACAAACGGGCTTATTGTCTTTTGACAAATTCTCGATTGAGATGAAATCGATGGTGCCCTTGAAGATTTCTTCAGGGTCGTCATAAGAACAGCCGGCGAAGCAGAGCGCCAATAGCATGGAGCATGCCAGTAACGGCACAATTTTGAGGGGGTTCATAGTTTTAGTTTCAGGGTAATGGATTGATTTTGTGTTATGGTCTTATTCTGTCGCAAAGGTAATACAGGATTTTGTTTTTCCAAATAAAAGATTGATTATTTGTAAAAAAATGAGAATGTTAGGTGTGGGGATGGGGATAGGACTGATGCCGATAACCCCGCACACCTCCTTGTGGCGGTGTACGGGGTTATGAAGAAATTATCGTCCCCGGCGGACGATTGCCATTTGTGTGGCGAAATCAGGTGCTGGCGGCTTTGGTGCAGCGACGCCCAGAACTGTAATAGTGTCTGTAAAATACTATCAATCAGTTTGGATTCCAATAATTCGAGTAGTCGCGATAGAGCTCATCCGGCAGCCCGTTGCGCAGATTTTCCTCGTAGCGGGCAAGATCGATCTTTGATTTTATGCCGAAGTTGGAATATTTTTCAGGATCGAACACATCTCCGATATACTCCCGCATCGTCTTGATCATATGGATTTTCAACTCTGTTTGAGATTCAAACATTGTGGTTTCTGCTAAAATTGATTCCATACCTAAAGATTCAATCCTGCATGTATCTCGTATACGGCAGAAGAAAACATATTTAAATCTCTGAAGAGGAATATCACGTCCTAAATCATCAGTGTCGGTCGTCTCTTCGTACGACAGCACAAGTTGATCGTCATCACAGCATTCGACATTAAATGTATTTCCGTTTATTGTTAATTTATTTTGTGACTTGTCATATATGAAGTTGCCCTTGTATCCGTACATGTCTTTAAGTTGGAATTTCCAGGCGAAATTGCCCCAGATTCCGAATATTAATGACAAATGAGGACCGAACGTACGATATTTAGTGCCATATAGCCATGTATGCCCGTCTTTTACGTATAGATACATATAATTGAATCGACTGAGTTTGTAGTGATTAGCGCTCGGTGGAAATCCTTCCGTTTCAATGAACGACCACTCATCGGCGGTATTGCCATTGGCATCAATCGATTTGGAATAAATCTCTGCAGTATTAGCGTAAATGGTAGAAATCAGCTTTCCATCGGATAATTTGGTAAGCAAGTCGTCGTTGATTTCACCTTTGAACGCTGTATCGGGATCCTCGTGCACAGGTAATTCAGGCTCTTCATTTGTCTGCGATGAACAGCCGGCGAGGCTTATCGCAATCCACAAGGTGGCAATGACGGTTGCCACTTTAGTTAGAGTTGATTTCATAGTCATTTGTTGGGTTTTATATTTGTGGTTGCGTGATAAATCTTATTTGAAGTATATTCGGACTTTTGGCTCGGAAGCATAACGGAAAAACCGTAATAGCCATTATTACTATTAATTGTTTCATCGTAGCCCCAGTTTGTATAAAAGAGTGTCGATCTTTGGACATCGGTTTGCTCAGAATATATTTTTGTAAATGTATCCGAGTAAGTGAAAGTCCATATTTCTACTTCACTCCATCCTTCGTGGATTTTGGCTCCTTCAATGACCCATGCATGGTCGTCCTTTTGGCCGGATGCGGTTGATAGTTCACCAGAAAGGATTGCAGGGCAGCCGGCCGCAAGATTATACGTTGTGAGTTTATTGCCGCTCAATTCGCCGCATGAATATCCATATCCTTTAAGGGCATTGATCCTATTAGGTATGGTAGTTTCTGTTCCATTCATTTCTGCATTATAACGGGCTTTACATTTATAGTATACATCAAGAAGGAATCGAGAGACATCGTCATTCCCTTCGTATAAGGGCATAGCTGTCCACTCAAATGTTTGCGGATACTTATATGCGTACATTATTTGGCCGATGGCAACTACGCCACATCCTACCGGTATATGCTGATCTTGTGAATCTGGTATGATCGGAAAAAGCTTATTAAATCCACCTTCTTGATACCATGCTGTTTTCATCCAGTGCCCGACGCCGCTTTGAGTGCCTAATTCTTTTACTCGTACTACTGTAATATTTGAATAATTGTCGCAATAAGCAGGGTACATATTCGCCTGAACGAATTCGACGACAGCGTTGTGATCGCCAAGGGCGATAGCTTCGTTATAATCATCGATTGAATATACGCGATATCCGTCGGCTACCCATTGGTCGATTTGTGATTTCATTATGTGAAACAGGTCGATATCAGTTTCGTCGCTTCGCGACATCCGCCATGGTTTTACAGCCTCGAACCGTCGCCATTTGCTTGCGATCTTTGCGAGAGAGTCGGCGGGCAGTGTCACGGATTCGCCTATTTCAGCGACGGTATTCTCCATCCATGCCTTTACCGGGAGGGGCAGGGAGTCAGTTTCGGAGAAGTGTCCTGTTTCGGCATAAGCGAGAATGGGTTCGTAAGATTTTACGGCACTGACAAGGGCATAGCCTTTGTTGTCGCTGAAGTTGATGCAGATTATACGGTCGTTGCCCTTGCTGTCCTTGATCACATGTATGTCGTAATCGGCTGCACGCGACTTGGCTTTGTTGTCGAAAAGAAGGTTAAGAATATTGTCGACCTCGGCAGAATTGACATCTTGGGTTATCTGCCGTTCGGCTGTCTCATTGACGACGGCAGCCGAGTTATCTTCCTGAAGCGGAAAATCAGCTTCCTGCGACTGGCAGGCCCATAGCATGGAGCAGGCCAATAACGGCACAATTTTGAGGGGTTTCATAGTTTTAGTTTCAGGGTAATAGATTGAATTTGTGTTATGGTCTTATTCTGTGGCAAAGATAATACAGGATTTAAGCTGCGAATTCTTATACCCTGCCTGCCACGATGATATGTGGCAAGAATCCATTTACTTTTTGTCAGAACTGTTAATATACGCTCCTGCCGAGGGATCCCTGTCATTCATAATATTATCTTCTACGACAGCGAGGTTATAACGTTCTGTCCCATAACCATCCATTATATCACCGCATTCAGCACGCATAATCTGTAACATTGCAAGATATAATTCTTTTCTGGAGTCAAACAGACTGTAATCGGAGAGTTGTGCATTGGAAAGTGTTTTGCGATAATATTGATGCACGGTATGATATGCTACTTTGCTCCACTCTTCAAATTCAGAATTACTTTCATATGATAATGTGAACCCACTTATATCAGCTTTTTCTACCTTATATTCTTTAAAGTCGAAAATGAGATTGTTAGATCCGTTGTCATAATCCCATTGACATGCATATCCCAATTTCTGATAGTTACCAGCGTATTTGTAACAATAGTGTTCCCATATACTTTCTACAAAAGATAAATCCTCACCAGTCAAACTATATTCGTATTTTCTCACCTTATAGGCCTTGCCGTTTGTGAATATTAGTTCATAAGGTGTACTATGGCCTCCTTGGTATCGTTCTCTGTCATTTGGCCAATCCTTGCTCCATTTTCCAACACGTTTTCCATTATTGTCTACTTTTTTGTAGAATGTTGATTCCGAAGGATCATCGAAGTAAATCGCCTGATTGCCATTAGCCAACGTTTCGACGGAGATGTCGTTAATCGGACCACTGAATATTTTTTCAGGATCTTCGTATGATGAGCAGGCAGCGAAGCATATCGCTAAGAGCAAAGCGGCGAAAGCTGCTGTTAGTTGAGTAAAGTATCTTTTCGTTATTGCCATAGTTATTGATTTTTAGGTCGAATGTTTACAATTCCATCTTCTATAACGGCATTTGAAACCACTTGATTTTCCTGAGTCGGCTTCAGCCCATTTAAAACATAGTATCCGTTATTACCAATTCGTTTGTATCCCCAATTTATATAAAATAACATAGAAGACCCATAGTCAGCTTCTTCGTGATATATTCTACTGAATGTCTCTTGATATGTAAATGTCCAAATTTCTATCTCACGATAAGATTCAAATATTTTTGGGCCTTCGACAAGAAGAACATGACCAATATTCTTCGTCCCATTGTCTGTTCTTTCTGTGAGTCTACAACCAATAGTGGCTGGGCAGTTATATGCAAGTACATTTTTTGTTATGTCTTTTCCATCTAATTCTTTGAACGTATAGCCATATTCGCGTAATGCTTTTGCGCGGTTGCTATGATAGCTTACAGTGCCTTCTCCATTGTAAAAAGCATTGCATTTTTTGTATACGTCGAGCAAGTAATCAGAAGTTGCTTTGGTAGCTTCGTATGCAGGAATCACAAGCCAATCAAATGTGTCGGGATATTTATAGGCATACATTAACTGTCCGATTGCCAAAGGGCCACATCCTACAGGTATGTGATCATATTGATTACCGGGCAAGAGTGGAAAAGATTGGTTGAAATCATTTTCTTGATGCCATGCCACATTCATCCAGTGTCCGGCGCCGCTTTGGAACCCTACTTCCTTTGTACGTACTACTGTTACAGCCCAATAATCGTCGAAATAACAGGGAATAATCATTCCTTGCACGTAGTCGGCAACAGCAAATTTGTCACCGATGGCAATAGGTTCGTTGTAATCATCGACTGAATAGACACGATAGCCGTCTGCGACCCAACTGTCGACGTATGGTTTCATTATATGGAAGAGCCGTTGGTATTCCTCGGGAGTCAGATTATAAAATTTGCTGTGGTCGGGATCCACACGGTCTGCGCGCGAGAATATATTGGATTTTTGAGCCTCGAACCGTCGCCATTTGCTTGCGATCTTTGCGAGAGAGTCGGCGGGCAGTGTTACGGATTCGCCTATTTCATCGACGGTATTCTCCATCCATGCCTTTACCGGGAGTGGTAGGGAGTCGGTTTCGGAGAAATGTCCGGTTTCGGCATAAGCGAGAATGGGTTCGTAAGATTTTACTGCACTGACAAGGGCATAACCTTTGTTGTCGCTGAAGTTGACGCAGATTATACGGTCGTTACCCTTGCTGTCCTTGATCACATGTATGTCGTAATCGGCTGCACGCGACTTGGCTTTGTTGTCGAAAAGAAGGTCAAGAATATTGTCGACCTCGGCAGAATTGACATCTTGGGTTATCTGCCGTTCGGCTGTCTCATTGACGACGACAACCGAATTATTTTCCTGAAGCGGAAAATCAGCTTCTTGCGACTGGCAGGCCCATAGCAGAGAGCAGACCAACAACGGCACAATTTTGAGGGGTTTCATAGTTTCAGTTTCAGGGTAATGGATTGATTTTGTGTTATGGTCTTATTCTGTCGCAAAGGTAATACAGGATTTTTGTTTTTCCAAATAAAAGTTTGATTATTTGTGAAAAATGAGAATGTTAGGTGCGGGTGGGGATATTACAGATGCCGATAACCCCGCACACCTCCTTGTGGCGGTGTACGGGGTTATGAGGAAATTATCGTCCCCGGCGGACGATTGCCATTTGTGTGGCGAAATCAGGTGCGGGCGGCTTTGGCGCTGCGTCGGGCGGTGAATGTGCGGAAGGTTTCGAGCAGGTCGGTGATCACGGTGGTGGCCTCGCGCAGCTGTGCGTTGTAGAGGTTGGCGCCTGTGGCCGGGGATATATTGCGACCAAGCAGGGTGTCGCCGACGCCCGATATGTTGTCGAACAGCTTCATCTGCAGGTCGAGCAGCTGATAGGCTCCGGCGCCCCCCGATGTGGCGGCGACTTGCTGCGGCAGGTCGCCGCTCTTGCGGATCGGGATGACGGCATCGGGGCGCGCCCACAGCGAGGCGATATTCTCGAGCGTGTAGCCGGGCACGAGCTGATCCATGGGGAAGAGCAGGGCGCCCTTGGCCGATGAGGCCATGATGGTGTCGAGCAGCACTACCAGGCGGTTGATGGCGCGCTGCTGGTCGATGACGTCCTCGACAAAGGAGTGCACCTCGCCGTCGGTGAGGGGATACAGGCATACGGTGAACGGGTGGGAGCCGTGGGTGAAGGGGGAGTTGTAGCGGTCGAGCAGGGTGCCGTCGGGGGCATACCAGCGGCAGGTCCACACCATGTCCATGGCCACCTTGCCCCGGCGCGAGCTCTGGCGTCCCTCGTAGTTCCATACCTCGATGACGCGCAGGCGGTCGGGAGCCGAGGTGAAGAATGTGTCGGCATCGGCCGGGAGGCTCATGCCGAGGAATTCGTCGGACGGCAGGGCTGACCGGGCATCGGGAGCGTCGAACAGCCGCCGCAGCCCGGCGATACGTGTGCGCGAGCCGTGGCCGAAGCGGTTCACCACCTCGGGCCACGACATCTGGTGAAGCATGCCGATGAGGGTGATGTCGGAGCCGCGCGGATCGGTGAAGCGGTTGACGAAGAAGTTGTCGGGGCTGACGTTGTCGACCCACACACCCGAGCCGCCCGGGCGGCGTTCGGCCACTACGCGCTGTATGGCGCAGCCCGAGATGATGAATTCCTCGAGCAGACGGGCATCGAGTTCGGGGAGGGAGTTGCGCACATCGACCGATGCCGGATCGTCGGAATAATAAGCGTCGGCGCGGGCGGCGGTGCGGTAGCGGCCTACGATCGACTTGACGAGGCGTCGGATGAGATTGTTGGTCTGCGGGCGCCGTCCCGTGCGCTCTATGAGCCGGCGCTCGGGCACGGGGCCGGTGGCGGGGTCGTCGACGATGTCGCTCCACTGGTCGCCGTAGGTATATCGTTTGTGCCGTTGCCGGGCTGCCCGCAGGGGTTCGGCGGCAATGTAGGCACGGAATGCGGATGTCAGCATTTTTTGGTTTATGGTTTAGGTTTAGGGTTTAGTTCAGGGTTTATCTCTTCTGATTTCTTCGAGGAGGGAGGGGCAGAGAATGTATGTGTCGGGGCCGGGGTCGACGATGGCGCGGAGCGACTCTACAACGGGGATATCGACCGGGGCTACGGCTATGCTGCCGTCGGCCATCGTGACTGCGGTGGGGCAGGCTGTGCCGGGCCGGGCGAAGGGCGATGCCAGCCGCCGGAGCAGCTTGTCGCCGTCGGGGGTGTCGTAACGCTCGGGGTGAACACTCCGCTGCCAGCCCTGAAGCCTTACTGACAGCACCCGCCGGCAATCGGAGGGGAGGAGAATGAGATGATGTGACGAGCCGGCGGCTGAGAGTGTGCATTGGCGCGAGATCTCGCTTACGGGGAGCAGAGCGGGCGGCGCGGTGTCGAGCTGACGCAGATACCACGAGCGCATGTGTTGGCGCAGCGTGGTATCAGTGTCAACTCCCTCCCACTCGGCTACAGCGGCATCGGTGCGCGAGGTGCATAGCCCCAGTTGCTGCCGCCATAGCGCGAGCATCTGGTCGGAAGTGTACTGCATTGGAATGTTGAATGTTGGATGTTGAATGTTGAATGTTGAAGATTGGATTAGCCGATGACCTTCATGTGGGCCTTGGGATGGCGGAGCACCAGACATGATGCCTCGGTGAGCACCACGGCGTCGGTGTTGCGGGTGCCGGCCGAACGCAGGTCGAGTTTCTCGGCGTGGAAGGGGATGTGGGTGTATTTGGTTACATAGTCGGGGTCGAGGATGAATGCGTCCTTGCTGTGGCCGCACTGGTCGAATACCTCGCTGTGGATGAGGTAGAGTCGGCCGAAGTTCGACACAATCTCTCGCACCTCGAGGCCCCAGCGCACCTTGGCGTCGCGCACGTCGAGGGTGCGGTTGACGTCGAGCTTCGATACGGCGCTCACAAAGTCGGTACCGGCCAGCAGAATCTTGCTGTGCGAGCCGTTGTTGCCGGTGAATGTGGCGGCGCAGATGTCGATGAGATCCTTGTGCGACAGGGTGGCCAGGTTGACTTTCATGGAGTTGTCGGTCTGATTCCATATCCCCTGGGTGAGGTAGATATAGTCGGCCTTGGCCGAGTCGTAGATCTTGGCGCCGCGGCCGAAGAGGAAATTCTTCTCCATGCCCAGTCGCATGTCGATGATGGCGACCTCCTCCTGGTCGGATAGAGTCCAGCCCACTTCCTTGTCGGCGAGTTTCTGCAGCGTCGACTGCTCAACCTGCATCTTGAATATCTGACAGCGGTTGCGGCCCTTGGTGGGCAGAGCCTGGACCTGAGGTGTCTGCACATCGAGTTCGGCGGCCGCGCGACCCATGCGGATGATGCGCGATCCTGAGGCGATGAGGCCAAAAGGCTCGCCGTCGCCGACAAGAGCCACCTCGATGGTGCCGCCCGAGGGGTTGACGGCCATCACATAGCCCACCGTGTGCTCGCCGGCGGAGGGGCAGTCGGGGATGAGAACAGTTTCCGAAGGCTCGAAGATGGCGGGATGCTCCACGCGCATCGTCACGCTCATCGTGCCGTTGCCGCGGTCGGTGGCTTCCGACAGGTCGCAGTCGGCCTTGACGGTCGATTCGGTGAGCTTGGTGTCCACCGAGTAGTATTCCACCTCCATCGAGGCGGCGCGGCGGGCGCCCATCATGCGTGATATCTGATCGACCGGGGTCGACATGGGTCGGATTTTCACGATGCGGCGGTCGATGGCGTTGCGGAGCAGCTCGGGAGCAGCCTTGGAGGTTTCAGAGAGGGTGAGAGGGGCGGATGATACGTGTGTGCCGCCCTGGGTTCCGGGTGTTTGCATTTTTTTGAATGATTTGGGGGTTAGGGAATGGGGTGATTAGAATTGATCGTCGAAGAACGAGTGGCGTACATAGGCCAGGAAAGTCTCGTTGGGATCATCGTCGGCCGGGGCTTCGGCCGGGGCCTGACTGAGGGGCTGATACACGGCAGGCTCCTCGGCCTGCGCAGTGTCGGTGGGTAGAATGTCGTCCATACAGTTCAATAGTTTTTTAGATTGATACTGCAAAGTTACGCCCCGCCGCAGTCCATCCTCTGCGTAATTCGTAACTCTCCCCAAATACACAAAAAAACGCCCCCGCAAGCGGAGGCGCATTATGTGGTAAACAGCGAGCCGTGGTCACTTCAGCTCGCGGTGGAGGCGGAGGCCGGGGGTGACGTTGAGGGTGAAGGCTGTGAGCAGGCCGGTGTCCTGGTCGCTGTTGTAGCGGATCTTGTAGCGCTCGGGCCCGAGGAAGTCGAGGGTGAAGCGGGCTGTGTCGACGGTGGGCCAGCCGCGGCCATAGGTGAGCCGTTCCTGGATTATGACGTCGAATCCCACCACGTTGACGGCCAGTGATACGGCCCCGGCATCGGTGATCTGCGGCAGGCCAGTGCGGGTGAGGTGTACGCGACCCCGGTCGTCCACCTCGATGTCGATAGCCGGTGTGGGCGATTGCGGCAGTATGTCGCCGCTGCCCGATAGCTCGCCGGCCAGCAGATACTGGCGCCCGGTGCCACGCCGCTGCGGCAGGGCGGCGTATGCC
>JAGANS010000078.1 GCA_017624155.1 Muribaculaceae bacterium
GTCTCCAAAACTACAAAAAAAATTCCCCTGCCGATGCTTCGACAGGGGTCATTTTTATTTCGCCCGCAAGGGTCAATCTTATTTCGCCCGAAGGGGTCAGTCCCGCGTGCCCGAAGGGGTCAATCACACGCGCCTTTTCCAATTTGCCAAGAAGGTTGCTGAAAAATGAGTTGTGAATGGGGAGGGTCCGATCGATCTTCCCCATTTTTTTAGCTCTGAATCGCTACAAAACGCTATTCACGGCACCCCTGATTCCTTACTCATGTATGACAATAATAACTCAATCTATCCTTCAGGGGAACAAGGAGAACCCTGTTGGACGTGGGCTGTGTGATGATGCCAACGTACAGCAAAATCATCATGAAATAGTGAAAGTTATAATCCCGAAGGAATTTAAGGATGACGTGCGGGCGTTATGCGATTTGGCGGGCGTAGATGAACTTATTCCCGGGACTACAATCAGAATGACACTTCAGGAGATACTGGAGATCATTCCGAAGGAAAGAAAGAGGAAAGACTGCTACAAGATTTTGGCTGACTTCCTTAAGAATGAAATGAACATAACGCTGGAATTAACTTCCAGAAAAAACAAGACAGTAAAGGCATGGCATACTACAGACGTGAAGATTTAAGAAAATACTGGGCCAACTATACATTCATAAGCAGTGATGGTCTCCATGTTGAAAGAGATTATAAGGATAATGGTACACTGAAGACATACGAGCCTACCATATATCAAGACTCAAACACCAAACGGAGATACATCACCATAAAGAAATATGGGACAGCATATATAGATGAAATGGTTATCGCGTGTTATTGTGCGCCGAAACCCAATGATGGCAAGAGATATGTCGTGCATCACAAGGACTGGAATTTCGGGAATGACCATAAGAACAACCTTGAATGGGTTGAGGAAACTCCTGAATATACAGCTGAGAGAGCAGAGAAAATGAAGGAATATCTGAGGGCAAAGAGACTCCAGTGGTATAAAGACCGGAAGATAACGGTAGATGAGAAGAAAGGTATCATTAAACAGGGTGGCGTAGTTCTTCCGGTTTATAACTCTATTTCTGACAGCGATCTCGGCTACCTGTTCCATACGACCACTCCAAAAGTTGATTACAGCTATAAAGTGAAATATGCTAATTCCGGCCAGATAAGATATGAGTCATCATCCTTGGAAGTCGATAAGGTCATGGCGGATTTTGGATTAGTATACGGGAATAAGGAGAATCTCAAAGAACCGGTCATCCTCCATGTCAACCATGATTTCCTTGATTTCACTCCCTATAATCTTATCTGGTGTGAAAAATCTGATCCTGATTATGCCGCATATCAAAAGAAGGCACTTGAGGATAAGTTGGCTCAGGATAAGGTGAGCAACGGAAGATGGCTGTCACCGAGCGAATGGAATGTACTGTATGGCGGTATAGACGATTATCAGGACTGGAGCGATATGAAAGGGAAGGATCCCAGTTGGACTCCTGAAAGGATTGCTCAGGAAATAGATGAAATCAAGAAGAGGAAAAAGGAGAATACAATCCCTGCAACCTCTATCATGGATATTAATAAGAATCAGGAGCGCTGACCAACGGCCAGCCTCCACAGCTGACGCTGTGTGTGAGTGTTTGTTATTGGTAGTCCACCGTAAGGTGGAATAAAAAAGTCGGCAAATCACGGTATTCTGCTATATATAAGACAGAAATTGATGAAGAAAATATTCCATTCCGGTTTCACCGGATTACCAATATCAACACACTCACACGCATTGCGTAAGCAATGGCGAGTCTTCCTTGAAGACTTGTCCTCAACCATTAAACATAATATTATAATGAAAATAATCACAAAAGACATTCCGGAAGGTATAAAATATCTTTCCCATTGGAAAGAGTTTAACTCTCTCCCTGTCGGACAGCACTACATTCTGGCGAAAGAAATATGCGGCTGTGGTGCAACCGAAGCATATATTGGCAGTCAAGAACCTATTATAATCGCAATGCCAAGAAAGCACCTTCTCTATAATAAGTATAGCAAACACATAGGGGAGAATGTATTTCTTTACCGCTTTCTCGACCGTGAGCAATATTTCAGCGATAAGACTCCTACCGTAGCTGAACTGGAGGAATTTGACTCTCGCTTTGTCGATTACATTCGATGTGGCGGCACTAAGATTCTTGCAACTTATGACTCTCTCTATAAGCTCACCGTCCTGATGCAGCAGGAGGGCGTTGATCTTAACACATTCCGAGTAGTCGTAGATGAGTTTCAGCAAATCATTGGTGACGCACCATTCAAACCCGAAATCGAGCATCAGTTTTATATGGCTCTTAAAAAGTTCAAGACTGTAGTGTATTTATCGGCCACCCCGTTTCTTCAATCCTACTTGGAAATGACACCCCAATTTCGGGACCTGACCATGATACGACTGAAGTGGCCTGAATCTGCCATCAAGACAGCGGATGTACGTCTTATAAAATTATCGAAGTCTATCACCGAAAAATGCTGTGAGATTATCCGTCAATACAAATCCGGAGAGGCCCCGTCATTAGTCATTGATGGAGAACTGAAGGTGTCAAAGGAGGCTGTATTCTTTCTCAACGACGTGAAATCAATCATCAATGTCATCAATAAGGCTGGATTGGCTCCTGAAGAAGTCAATATCCTATGCGCACCCCGAAAAGAGAACTACAAGCGCATTAGTGAACTCAACAAGGGCAAAACAAACACTGACCCTAAGTTCGAACGCGGCGAGATTCCCAGACTTGGCGAGACGCACAAGATGTTCACTTTCTGCACCTCTACCGTTTATATCGGGGCAGATTTCAATTCTGAGTCAGCATACTCATATATCTTTGCCAATCCAAACGTTGAATCGCTGACAATAGACGTTGGCACAGATATTCAGCAGATTGTGGGTCGTCAACGCAGAGAAGATAATCCTTTTCAAATGAAGGCTGATTTCTACTATTATTTGAAGAAACCACTCGTCACAGAAGAAGAGATAATCAAGATAATCGAATCAAAGAGAGAGCGGACAAAGGAGCATCTTGACAACTTTTACTCTGCAAAACATAAAGAAGCCCAATTAAAGTCGATGGAGGCACTTATCAAAGCCGGTCACATCGACCAGTACTGTTGTATATCCAAAGATGACAAGGGTAATACGACCGTCGTGGAGAACCATCTTATCGCTATAGCGGAGAAACGAGCATGGGATATAGCCAATACTATATATAGCGGAGACCTTTCTCTGATCAAGGCACTTAAAAATTCAGTCAACATCATACGCGATGTTGATTCGACAGATCCGGACGTGAAGAAACTATTCGATGAGTGGGCCAAAGACGGTAAGTTCAAGCGTCAGGCAATGATGTACTGCGAGCTACGTGAACAAATGCCCGATATGCTTGCCAAGTGTTTCTTTATTCCAACGTCCTTTCATAAATATTACGACGCTCTCGGTCGTAAAGGCTTGGAAGATCTTAAATGGCGACAGGATTATATCCGTCAGGCACTGGCTCCCACTCCCGATAATGAGATTCCTCATGAAAAAATTGTTGAGCATCTGACCGCAAAGTTAGTCGAGGGCAAGGAATATTCAAAAGAAGACATCAAGCAAATTCTTATTGAAATATATCAGAAACTTGGAGTTAAGGGAAATCCGAGTGCCTCTGACATCGGTAGATATTTCACTATAAAGCCGTCTTCCATTCGTATCAATAAGAAGAAGGTCGCCACTATCAAGATTATCTCACATTGGCAGAAACGGATAACCCTCTTCAAATCTATTACAAGCGTCATGAGGCCAATACAGGAAGATGATGCAGATTCAGTATTGTCTGTAATCGAAAAGGGTGATGCGTTTAATCTGAAGAGACGAATAACCAATCTGAGGACAGAGACTGAATCAAGTCTTTTTGCCGAGAAGAAAAGCCATCTACCCGTAGCTACTTGGAACGGAGTATTTAATTATAGAGATTCCTCTGGGTGTCAAATCTATTCTTCTTTAACAGCTCTGGATTTCGACCATATTGAAGACCTTCCCGCGATAGAGACGTGGCTTAAGGGATTCCCATGTGTCTATGCCTACTTCAGAACACCAAGCGGTAATGGGGTCAAGGCTATAATTCTCCATGACAATAGACGTAAAGAGAATCACCTTGATCTTTATGCTCAACTACTCAACCATTTTAAGCGTGAATCACAGGACTCTTCTACGTCAGATATAGGACGTGGCAATTACTTATCATACGACGCCGACCTATGGAGGAACCCCAATCCGGTGCCTTATCACTACGAGCCGTCCCCAATACCTTTGAAGCCTGTAGAAAAGACTCATACCATCGTTAAGTCAGCAAGCGGCGAAGACATATTACAGGAAGACGACAATTTGACAAATCAATTTCTCAGAAAATTGGAACGCATGATACTCACCGATGAGTCTATCATCAATATTCTGAGGAGGCAGTGGAATCAGACAACAATCACACGAGGCAGAAACAACACAGCTTTGAGTTATGCCGGAGTCTTGTGTAAGGCCGGGGTAGAACAGACGACAGCCCAGGCATTCATTGAAGAACTCATACCAACGTTACCAAAGGGGGAAGTGACAAGAGCAGTAAAATATGCTTACAGTCATAACATATTCGGCTCAAACCGCAGGAGATACATTAAGAATAAAGGCCATTGAGACAGCAGACGAGGCATATGCTGGCTAACATACACACGTTTTCTCACTCCGCCTGTATTAAATAATGTTAAATTCAACCCAATTCAAGGGGGACTAATTTGGGGGACTAACCAGATTTTGAGACCTCTTAAAACGATTGGAACTCACTGATTTTCAGCGAGTTCCAATCTTTTTGTTGGCGGAAAGACAGGGATTCGAACCCTGGGTACCCGTAAGGGTACAACGGTTTTCGAGACCGTCCCGATCGACCGCTCCGGCATCTTTCCTCGGGTTTGCGAGTGCAAAGTTAGGCTTTTTGTTTGGGGTGTGCAAGTTTTTGGGCGTGTTTTTTATGTGGAGACCGAATTTTTTGTTTCGGCTTTTTGTTTCGTGAATGTCGGGACGTTTCGTTGTGTCATCGGAACGTCCTGACATTCATGGGTTATTATTGCTTATCGAATAAGTATCTTGTCGGAATGGCTGCCTTGACGGCGGATGTACATGTTCCCGGATTCGGGATTGTCAATACGTATGCCTTGCAGATTGTAGTATTCGACGGGCGCTGTTGCATCATTTATGGTCGATTCCACTCCGGCGCCGGGCATGTATATATATGTGGGATGAGCGGCGTTCCATTGTTTGTATGAGCTGTCGAGTTCAAATGAGAAGAGTGGAGTGGGAATAGAGATGATTCCGTTGGCGTAAGTGGCGTTGTGGCCCTGCTGTTTTATCTGTTCGGTGGTGCGGCCGTTGGCGAGGGGATAGTGGCCGGCCTCGGTGATGAAATATTGACATATATCGTTATCGTTTCGGGCTACGAATGCCGCAGTCTGTGGTTCGACGGTGACGAATTCGGGATCAGTCATGTCA
Organism: Muribaculaceae bacterium; assembly: GCA_017624155.1. GTDB lineage: Bacteria > Bacteroidota > Bacteroidia > Bacteroidales > Muribaculaceae > CAG-873. The sequence continues at coordinate 5,543 of JAGANS010000078.1, forward strand.
ATGACAATGCGGGTGCGTGATTGTGTGAGGTTCTGATGCACCATGGCGAAATCTGCTTCATGGTATGGATCGACGAGGCAATAGAGATTGGGGTTCTCGATATTCTGCATGATCTCCACGGCTATGGGGTGTTCGTCGGGGTTGATGAGCCGGCCATCTTCGTCCTTCCAACCGGGGGTAATCCATCCGTCGATCATTGTTGCGATGCCGAAGGATTCCCAGTTCTCCCCTTCTTCGTCGAAATTATCGGGGAGTGTGATTGTGGATATCATTGTCACTTCGCCGTCCCATGCCTGTGAAGCATTGTCGGGGGTGATGCCGAATGTGGGCTGTGGTACGTATATTGTGTTGCCGCGCATGGTTGAAGCGCATTTCAGCATGTTTATGACTTCACGCTGTTGGCCGAGGTTGTACATGTATGTACCCATATCGGAGATGAAATAGGGATACTGTCCGAGGGCATTGCCGTTTTGTGGATCCTCATCGGTAAATCCGCAGTATTGAGGCTGAAAAATAATGAATGTGCGGTCGCGTGCGTCAATTACGATATTGCAGTCGTCGTCGGACTTGTCAAGGTTGAACTCGCTGAGGTGGAAGTCGTCGGTACAGAAAGGATTGATCAGGCGGTAAATGCCAGGGGATTCAATGCTTTCTTCAACCGCGACTTCAAACGGATAGTCGGCCGGGTTGAGCTGATGACCTTCGTCATCGACATAGCCGGGGGTAATCCAGCCATCGGTTACAATAGCGTTGCCAAGCGGACGCCATGTATCGGCTGAGGCTATTGAGAAAATGGAAAGAAATGCGAGCAGAATGTAGAGCTTCTTCATACGTTAAAGGTTTTTAGTTTTTGCAAATTTAGACATTTTCCATGATTTAACAAGGCTTTTTAAATCTTTTTGGCGAACAATACTTTATTGAATGAAAATTTGTTGTTAACTTTGCGTGAAATATGGACACATAAATGGAAATTCAGTCACATAAGCAGGAGATATTGGATAAACGCTACCTACGCATGGCCCGGATATGGGCAGAGAATTCATATTGCGAACGGCGCAAGGTAGGAGCTATTATTGTGAAAGACAAGATGATAATCTCCGACGGCTATAACGGTACGCCCGCGGGATTTGAAAATGTCTGTGAGGATGCCGATGGCGTCACCAAGCCTTATGTACTGCATGCCGAGGCCAATGCCATAACAAAGGTGGCCCGCAGCAATAATTCAAGCGACGGAAGCACTTTGTATATCACGGCATCACCGTGTGTTGAATGTGCGAAGCTAATAATTCAGGCCGGTATAAAACGGGTGGTTTTCAATGAAATGTATCGTATCACAGATGGTATCGACCTGCTGCACCGGGCCGGAGTGGAGTGTATACATGTGTGCAATCTTGATGATTGAGGTAAAATGAGCATGAAATCAAAACTGACATACTGGATGCCTCTTATTGGCGCCATCCTGCTGGTTGGCGGTATGTGGCTCGGTTATCTTTTGGCCGACGGCGATCAGATCTCCCCGGCGCAACAGAAACTTAATACTATATTTGAAATGGTGGAAGACGAGTATGTGGACGAGGTAAGCCCTGATTCGCTTGTCGAGCTCGCGCTTCCCGAGATTATTAAGAATCTTGATCCACATTCGCTGTATATTCCTGCAAGTGAGCTTGACCGCATGAATCGTGATCTGGAGAGTTCGTTCTATGGGATCGGCGTGCAGTTTCAGATTATGTCTGACTCGATCTGCGTCGTGGAGGTAGTTTCCGGCGGTCCGGCCCAGCGGATGGGCGTCCTTCCCGGCGACCGCATCGTGGCGGTGGACGGCGAATCACTTACCGGCAAAAATATCACTAACGAAGATGTGTTCAGATATTTGCGTGGCGATAAAGATACTACCGTGAAGATTAAAGTGGTGCGCAGCACTTCGAAGAAGCCTCTCGACTTTGTTATTAAGCGCGGAGAGATCCCGTCAACATCGGTCGATGCTTCATATCTGATTGAGGACAGTGTGGGCTATGTGCGCCTGAGCAAGTTTGCGGCCAATACATATTCGGAATTCCTGCAGGCAATATCTTCGCTCAAGGCCAAGGGGGCCACAGGCTATGTGCTCGATCTTCGCGGCAACTCGGGCGGTCTGCTCGATCAGGCTATCCTTATCGCCAATGAATTTCTGAATCCGATGCAGAATATCGTGGAAGTGCGCGGGCGCAATCAGCATGACAATGCCAATTGGATGGCCGACGGTTCGGGCAGTTTTATCGATGTGCCGGTTGTGGTACTTGTCGATGAGTTTACGGCATCGTCGTCGGAGATTGTCGCCGGAGCCTTGCAGGATAATGACCGTGGTCTTATTCTCGGTCGCAGGACATTCGGCAAAGGCCTGGTACAGCGCCCGTTCATGCTCCCCGACTCATCGCAGATCCGCCTCACGGTGCAGCGGTATTATACTCCCTCGGGACGTTGTATACAGAAAACATACGAGCGTGGCAAGAATACGAATTACGAGAAGGAGATAGTCGATCGTTATTCTACCGGAGAGATATTCAGCGCCGATTCCATAAAGTTTGACAAGGAAAACATATTCACGACCATGAATGGCCGGACAGTATATGGCGGCGGTGGCATCATGCCTGATGTGTTTGTGCCGTCGGATACAACCGGACTCACGTCATACTATTTTCAGGTCGCTAACGGAGGTCTTCTCAATAAGTTTGCCTATGAATATGCCGACCTTAACCGCGAGGACCTTTCCAAAGCAAAGAACGTCAACGATCTGCTTAAGAAGCTGCCGGCACGAGATGTACTGCTGTGGGCATTCGTGAGATATGCTGCCGACAACGGTGTCCCACAGCGTTGGTATTATATCAACAATTCGGCATCGCTGATTGTTAACCAACTGAGGGCGCTGATAGCACGCGACATCCTTGGCATGAATGCCTACTTTGAGATAACCAATACGGAAGACATTGCCGTAAAGGAAGCCTTGAAGCAGCTACACCAAGGACTTGATGACATACTCGGCGCTCCGGTTAACAAGGAAAACGAAAATGAATAAAGATTCGATACGCACACGAGTCAAGGCGCGGAAAAGTCTGCTGAGCCCGCTTGAACGTCGCGAAGCTGCCCGCAAGGTATTTGAGCTTGTAGAACAGACTGCGGCTTTTATGCTTGCCGACAATATACTGATGTACCATTCATTGCCCGACGAATTGTCGACAATCGAGTTTATCGACCGTTGGCACGATCGCAAGAATTTCTATTTGCCGCGTGTCAATGGAGTTAATCTCGATATTCTGCCCTACGATCGTAGTCGCCTTCATCTCGGAGCATTCAATATTGAGGAACCTGATGGCGATGATGTGGCTGACATTGCGGATATTGAGCTTATAATAGTCCCCGGCGTCGCTTACGATCGCCATGGCAACCGTATCGGTCGCGGCAAGGGCTTTTATGATCGGTTGCTGCGTGATACTGATGCTGTGACTATGGGGGTAGGGTATGGCTGCCAGTTGTGCGACGATATCGAGCCCGACACATTTGATGTGCCTGTGCACTATGTTATTACTGAGCAAGGCATAATCAAGGTAAAGTGACATTTTCAGCACGGGAAGTGAAGAATGAGGAATTGCGGCTTCGCTATGTCGAACTGCTGCAACGCCCTGATGTTTATCCTACGAGGGCCAACTGGTCGTATATATCGGAAAGCCGTATGCGGGGCCTGTGCGCCTTGCTTTACGGTAAGTATCTTGCGGCGCTTACGATAGATGATAATGACAGGGAAGAGCTGCACGATGTAGCGGTGGAGGAATTTCCAAAGTATCTTGCCGGTGTAGGGATTGACGAGGCTGTAGAGGCCATATATGGTGATATAGAAACAAATACGGCCGCGGCAAAATCTTTGATACGCGATTGCGGATTATTCGATGCCCACAGGCTTGAGACACTATTGGAGGCAGGACGAACACGATTTGTCCTTGACTTAATAGATGTCTATCGTCGTGAATATGACGAGGATCAGCTTGCGGATATGAAATCCCTTGCATCGACACTTGACAATATGCCAGAACTGGGCCACATTGAGGAACGGCATGGATTATGGAGCCGGCAAAGGCGCTTTATATGTCCTGAAGGTCATAACAATACTGCCGACAATGTTTTCTGTAATCAGTGTGGCCTTGATATTTATGGTAAGACTGAGGCCGATTATAGCCGGATTGAATTATTGAAAAAACGTATTGAGGCGCTTGAAAGTCTGATCGACAGTCGTTTCTGAACGTCTTATTTCAATGATTTGAGTTTTTGCATGGAGCAGGCATCCCCCTGCACAGCAGCAGCTGAATACCAAAATCGGGCATTTTTAATACTTTGAGGCACGCCGCGGCCAAGTTCGTAACATCGTGCCAGGCCGGCCTGGGCATCGCGGTTGCCCTTCTCTGCGGCGAGCTTGAAAAGTCGTACTGCCTCGCCATAATCCCCGGGGACATAATAACCATCGAAGAGCAGTTCGGCCAGACGGGACTGGGCCTCGGGATGTCCGGCATCGGCCGCCTTGCGGTAATTGCGTGCCGCCATAGTCATGTTGCGGGGTGCGCCATGTCCCATCTCGTAACATACTCCAAGCTGATACTGTGACTGGACATGCCCTTGCTCCGCAGCGATGGTAAAGTTTACAAATGCTTCTTCAAATTTGTTCTCAGAGAACATTTTCATGCCCTGCATGGCGAATTCCGAGGGGAATGTGATTTCCTCGTGATCTTCTTCCTCGGTAAGATCAGCCGCAATAAGCGACTTTATATGATTGATTAAAGTAGGGCGCACCGGATGTCTTAAAAGATCAAACTGATTCAGCGGAGAAAGCAACAGGTCAATCCCCTCGGGGATTGGCTTATTGTCGAGGATATATGGCAAGATGTATTCCTGAGGTATACGTTTATATGCGTAATGTAGCTCACATTTTACGTAAAATGAGGTCGTCGAATTTTCACTTACCAGGAACAGAAACAGCTTGCTCGCCGATATGGCTTTGGCGAGGCGATCTGAAAATTCACTGCCGATCTGCATTTTACGGTCAATATAATATCTGATGCCTATGGCATCAAATGCGCTGCAAATCTGTTCGGCAACTTCCGAATCGCGGCGTGAATAGCAAATGAATACATCGTAGTCCATGGTAAGTTATCTGTAAAACAGTTTTTTTATAAGGTCGGGACGGTGCAGCCGATATAGCGAACGCTCGAGGTCGAGCCTATATGTGCGGTCGTACCAAAAGAAATATTTGCGCTGGGCAAGTTTTTGGGCGGGATTGACGGCGGTAAATATCTTTTCACCGGTATACGGGTGATAACCTGAATAATATATCTCGGTAGCCACCGTCATAGGTGTCGGTGTGAAATCCTGTACCTGTTCAAGATGAAAGTCGAGCTCCTTAGTCTTTACGGCAAGCTCGGCCATATCTATTTCGCGGCAGCCGGGATGTGACGAAATGAAGTAAGGAATAATTTGTTGCCGCAGTCCATATTTGCGGTTGACTTGCTCAAAAATTTTTTTGAAATCATAGAAGAGTCCGAAAGGCGGCTTGCGCATTATATCAAGCACTGAAGGCTCTGTATGCTCGGGTGCTACCTTGAGTCGACCTGAAACATGCGAGGAAATCAGCTCCTCGTTGTATCGGCGGTTCGCTGCATCGGTCTTAGCATCGCCGGTCGGGTGCATCGACAGGTCATATCGTACCCCGCTGCCGATAAATGACTTTTTTACCCCCGGCAGTGCATCTACCATGTGGTAAATGTCGAGCAGAGCCGAGTGGTCGGTGTTGAGGTTGGGGCAAACGACAGGGTGGAGACACGACGGCTTCCGGCACTTACGGCAAATATCAAGGTTCTTGCCGTGCATGCCATACATGTTGGCCGACGGACCGCCGAGGTCGGATATGTAGCCTTTGAAATCCGGCATGCGGCATACTTGCTTTACCTCGCGCATTATTGACTCTGGTGAGCGCGAGGCGATGAATTTGCCCTGGTGGGCAGATATGGTGCAGAATGCGCAGCCTCCGAAGCAACCGCGGTGCAGATTCACCGAGTGGCGTATCATATCGTAAGCCGGGATACGCTTGCCTTTGTAACGCGGATGAGGCAGGCGTGTGAACGGCAGGTCGAATGCCGCATCAATCTCGTGTCCTGTCATGGCCGGTAACATCGGATTTACTTTTACGGCAACGTCTCCGGTGGCCTGCCACAATGTGGCTCCGCCGTCCATCGCGTTGCTTTGCTGCTCTATGTGTCTGAAATTAGCCGACTGAGCCTTTTTGTCTTTGATAACTACCTGCCAGGGGCTGAGGATGATATTGTGGTCGTCGGATGCGGATGGCATTTCGCTCAGCGGTCGCAGTACCACGCTTTGTGGCAGATCTGTAATGTCGGCAATACGCTCGCCGGCATCGAGTCGCCGAGCCAGTTCCACGGTATTGTGTTCGCCCATGCCGTAAAGCAGCATGTCGGCGGAGCATTCGGTTAGAATCGACGGGCGGAGCTTATCCTGCCAATAATCGTAATGAGACAGGCGGCGCAGGGAAGCTTCGATACCGCCGGCTATAATAGGGACGTCGGGATATAGTTTGCGCAGAATATCCGAATATACGACAGTAGGATAATCGGGGCGCATACCGTGACGTCCGTCGGGGGTATATGCGTCGTCAGACCGTCGGCGCCTGTTCGCGGTGTAATGGTTAACCATTGAGTCCATGGCTCCGGCTGAAACCCCGAAGAATAGCCTCGGACGGCCAAACTTTCTGAAATCGCGCAGATCATCCTGCCAGTTGGGCTGCGGAACAATAGCCACACGATAGCCGGCGCCCTCAAGAACACGCCCGATGACAGCCGCTCCGAATGACGGATGGTCGACATAAGCGTCTCCGCTCATGATGACGACATCCACATAATCCCAGCCGCGGGCCTTCATTTCCTTGACTGATGTCGGCAACCAGTCGGAAGGTCTTAAAGAGGTGTAATCTATTTCACTGCCGGTGCTCATTTAGTAGTATCGCTTTTGCGTAATTTTTCAAGTTTAGCTTCGAGTTTGATAACTTCGTCGCGCAGACGTGCCGCCTCGATGAATTCCATTTCCTTGGCGGCGGCAAGCATCTGCTCGCGCAACCTGGATATAGAGCGCTCAAGCTCGTCGGGAGTCATGTACGGCACTACCGGGTCGGCCGCGATGTCGACCGAGGTAGTGTATTCGTATCCGAACTGAACTTTTGGCGCTTTTTCTTTGATCTGGCGCTTTTCTTTTGCTGTGAGTGGTTTGCCTTTTGCAATAGCGGCGCGCGATTCGATGTCGTCGGGATCTTCATGGCCGACAATGGCGTTGCGGGCTTTGACGATTGCGGCAGGTGTGATGCCGTGCTCCTCGTTATATGCCATCTGAAGTGTACGTCGACGCTCGGTCTCATCGATTGTCTGCTGCATCGATTCGGTTATCACATCAGCATACATTATCACCATGCCGTTGAGGTTGCGTGCGGCGCGGCCGACAGTCTGTACGAGCGAGCGCCGCGAGCGCAGGAAGCCCTCTTTGTCGGCATCAAGGATGGCGACGAGGCTAACTTCAGGCAGGTCGAGGCCCTCGCGCAGCAGGTTGACGCCAATGAGCACGTCGAATGTGCCGGCACGCAGGTCGTCGAGTATCTTTATACGGTCCATGGTGTCCACATCCGAATGGATGTAGGCAGCCTTGAATTTCATTTTCAGCAGGTAATCGTTGAGTTCCTCGGCCATACGCTTGGTGAGAGTCGTTACGAGTGTGCGCTCTCCACGTTCGACGCGCAGTGTGATCTCCTCCATCAGATTGTCGATCTGATTGAGAGAAGGCCTGACTTCGATAAGCGGATCAAGCAGTCCGGTGGGCCGGATAACCTGTTCGACAACTATGCCTTCACTCTTTTTGAGTTCATAATCGGCCGGAGTAGCCGATACATAAATTGTCTGATGCGACATGCTCTCGAATTCATCGAATGTAAGGGGCCTGTTGTCAAGGGCGGCGGCAAGGCGGAAGCCGTAGTTGACGAGATTGGTCTTTCGCGACAGGTCACCGCCCCACATGGCGCGTATCTGCGGCACGGTTACATGGCTCTCGTCTATTATGGTGAGATAATCTTTCGGAAAATAGTCAAGCAGGCAGAAAGGTCGCATACCGGGCTCGCGGCCATCGAAGTATCTTGAGTAATTCTCAATTCCCGAGCAGTAGCCCAGCTCCTTGATCATCTCCACGTCGTATGTTACACGCTCCTCAAGGCGCTGAGCTTCGAGCGGCTTGCCTTCACGCTTGAACGCCTCAACCTGCTCTCCAAGGTCGAGTTGTATCTGAGCAACGGCGCTTTGCTGACGTGCCGGCGAGGTCACGAATATGTTTGCCGGGTAAATACGGAATTCGTCATGGCGTCCGAGTAGGCGCATGTCTTCGGCATGATGTGTCGAAATCGATTCTATTTCATCGCCCCATAGCACGATACGCAACACTATTTCCTCATAGGCAAGCCTGATGTCGATGGTATCGCCCTTGACGCGGAATGTGCCTCGGCGCGCTTCTACCTCATTGCGGGAATACAGCGCGTTGACGAGGCTGCGAAGCAAGGCGTTGCGTGCAATTTTCTGCCCTACGGCCACGGGAATTATGTTGGCATTGAATTCGTCGGGATTGCCTATGCCATACAGGCATGATACAGATGATACGACTATGACATCACGGCGTCCCGACAGCAATGCCGAGGTGGTGGCGAGGCGCAGACGGTCAATTTCATCGTTGATCATAAGATCCTTTTCGATATATTTGTCGACCGACGGGATATATGCCTCTGGTTGGTAATAGTCGTAATAAGAAACAAAATATTGGACGGCGTTGTCCGGGAAGAAGCCCTTCATCTCAGCATAAAGTTGTGCGGCAAGAGTCTTGTTATGGCTGAGGATCAGGGTGGGGCGCTGCACTTTCTCTATGACATTGGCCATAGTGAAAGTTTTGCCCGACCCGGTGACGCCGAGAAGCACCTGAGCGGGGATATCATCAAGGACACCTTCGCTGAGCTGGGCGATAGCCTGCGGCTGATCGCCCGTAGGTTTATATTCTGATGAAAGCTTGAATTTCATAATAATTTACAAAGTTACTAATTTTTGACTGAATTACATAGATTTTATCATTCGTTATTGCGTCAGGCATTTCATTCCTATGAATATTTTGCTCGTTACCGACCCTTAAGCCACTTTTTTTTGTTAATTTTGCAGAAATAAAACAGAAAAATAAAACACTGTAGAGTATATATGGATACTAACGCACAGGTAGACGGCGCATTGGAAGCATGCCGCAAGGTCTTCGCGGCAAAACTCGGCGATTATGGGGCATCGTGGCGCATTATGCGTCCGCAGAGTGTCACCGATCAGATATTCATAAAGGCCAAGCGTATCCGCTCTTTGCAGATTAAGGGGCATTCGGAGGTTGGCGAAGGCATATTGCCTGAATTCATGGCAATAGTTAATTATGCCATTATCGGAGTCATTCAGCTGAGGCACGGCTTTGTAGACACAAAGGATGTTGAGCCGGCCAAAGCACTTGAATGGTATGATGCTGTTGCCGATGAGGCGCGTGAGTTGTTGCGCAAGAAGAATCATGACTATGATGAGGCCTGGCGTGGCATGCGGGTGGCGTCGTATGTCGATTTCATACTTACCAAAATAGAGCGTATCAAAGAGATTGAGGATCATGACGGCACAACCGAGGTGTCGGAAGGTATAGAGTCCAATTACCTTGATGTTCTCAATTACTCGGTATTCGGCATAATAAAACTTACCGAATGAGTGCGGGAGCCTCTGGATGGAAAGTGGCAGCCGTTTGGCTTGCCCGTGTGATTGCCGGGGCTGCGTTTGTGGTGTCGGGCTGGGCCAAGTCTGTGGATCCGCGAGGATTCGTGTACAAACTCAGTGAGTATCTGTCAGTATGGCATATCGATGGGATTGTCAACACTGATATTTTGGCGATTGTGGCTGTAGCATTGTCGGTATTTGAATTTGTTACCGGTCTGATGATTATTACAGGCTCTTTGCGCCGGTCATCGCCAATCGCCGGTTTGCTCATGATGATTGTCATGCTTCCGCTTACGGCATATATAGCCATCGCTGATCCTGTGAGCGACTGCGGTTGCTTCGGCGATTTCATAGTATTGGGAAATACCGAGACTTTCCTGAAGAATATTGTGATTACTGCGGCCCTGATTATTGCTCTGATATGGCACAAGGCAGCCATGCCGCTATACAGGCCGGGCTTACAATGGCTTGTTGGCGTGCTTGGCGGAATATACGCAATAACGGTGGCTGTGATTGGCTGGCAGTTTCAGCCGGTAGTGGATTTTCGCCCTTATTCTGTCGGGCATACTCTTGTCACTGAGGAAACTGAAAGCGCAGGGCCGGTATACATATACTCTAAAGACGGCGAAGAGAGTCAGTTCGGCCTCGATGAACTGCCCGACAGTACCTGGTCATTCGTCCGGGCTGTGGATAATCATGCCGGCGACAACGGCATTGCTGTGTTTGACGGTGATGATGATGTCACAGAGGCTCTGTTAGCACCCGATGAGGCCGGATCACCCATGCTGCTGCTTGTCGTGACAGAGCCGGGCGTCGACAATCTTGTGCGCTCACGCCTCGCAAACGAACTGGCCGAATATGCAGCAGACAATGGCATCAGAATGGCCGGAATAGTGGCATTGTCGGGTGACGCCCTTGATCAATGGATTGAGATGGCCCGGCCCGAATTTGATGTATATTCATCATCAGACACATCGTTGAAACAGCTTGTACGTGGCGGTCAGGGACTCGTATTGCTTGATGGTGACAGACGGGTAGTGTGGAAACGCAATTTCGCTACCATCCCTCCGGACATACTTGAGCGAGAAGCGCCATTACAGTCGGTTGTCAGTGTCGATGACGGGCGCGTAGCTATATGGCTGTCGATATGCTTTGTGGCCGGACTCATATTGCTTTATGCCATAAGCGCGCTTACCCGCCTGAACCTGCGGCCCAAATGTAAAAACAAAACTTATGACAAGACAAGTACAAAATAACGATGCAAACGCGGCTTCGCAGATGACACTCGGGTCGAGCACCATCGGCAAGTTGCTGGTACAATATTCTGTGCCTGCAATTATAGCCGCGGTGGCTACATCGTTGTACAATATTGTCGACAGCATATTCATAGGCCGTGGCGTTGGCGCTATGGCCATATCCGGCCTTGCCATCACATTCCCGCTGATGAATCTTGTCATCGGATTCTGTACGTTGATCGCCGTCGGCGGTGCTACGATTTCATCGATTTTTCTCGGACAGAAGAATCTGGCACGCGCTACCGATGTAATAAATAATGTGATGGTGCTGTGCGTGATCCATTCGGTAGTTTTCGGCGGCCTGTCTCTGATATTTCTTGACGAAATTCTCACATTCTTTGGTGCCACAGCCGAGACAATACCTTATGCCCGCGAGTTCATGACGGTTATCCTCTACGGCACGCCGATATCATATATTTTCATCGGTCTGAACAACCTGATGCGTGCGACCGGATATCCCAAGAAGGCTATGATTTCGGCTCTGTTGTCGGTTGCAGTCAATGTGATACTTGCCCCGATATTCATTTTTGTATTCGACTGGGGTATCAAAGGCGCCGCTCTGGCCACTATCTGCGGTCAGTTCTCAGCCTTCATCTGGGTGATGGCCCACTTCATGTCGCGCAAGAGTCTTGTCCATTTCTGTGCAGGCAACAGCTGGCTGAAATGGAGTCTCGTAAAGCGAATTTATACCATAGGTCTCTCGCCTTTTCTTATGAATGCTACAGCATGCTTTGTCGTGGTTTTTCTAAACAAGTCTCTTCTCGATGTTGCGGGACCCGACGGTAATATTGCGGTAGGTGCCTACGGTATCATCAACCGCACGACGATGTTCTTCGTAATGATAGTGTTTGGTGTCACACAAGGCATGCAGCCTATACTCGGCTACAACTATGGCGCGGGGCGCTGGAACCGTGTGACAGAAACTCTGAAAAAAGGCATTTGGATCGGCGTGGGAATCACTACACTTGGCTGGATAATCACCCAGACATTCCCCGATGTCGTGAGCTCGATGTTTACGACCGATATTACGATGATTGATATAGCGCGTTCGGGATTCCACATCTACTTCCTGATCTATCCTGTGGTGGGCGCGCAGATTGTGATTCAGAATTATTTCCAGAGCATAGGACATCCCAATATGTCGATATTTCTGTCGCTTACCCGTCAGCTTATCTTCCTTGTCCCGCTGCTGTGGCTGTTGCCGCCCCATTTTGGTATTGACGGCGTGTGGGCATCAATGGCAGTCAGTGATTTTCTTGCGTTTATACTTGCCATTGTCACAATGATAGTGATGAACCGTAAGCTGAAAAAGCACTTTAACAACATTCCTGCTGAGCAATGACCGAGAAACTGCAATTAAGAGTGTTGCCGGCCGTGGCCGCCGATGAACTGCAACTGCATGTAGCCATATCGACTGCAATGCGTGTCGATGCTAACCGTATAAAGAAAGTAGACCTGCTGAGGCGCTCGATCGATGCACGTCAGCGTCAGGTGATGGTTAACCTTACCGTCAACGTGCATCTTGATAAGATTGACGACGGATTCAGAAGATATGAGCCTGTCGTATATCCTGATGTGGCAGGGAAGCAAGAAGTCATAGTCGTCGGGGCGGGTCCTGCCGGACTGTTTGCCGCTCTTGAACTGATTGAACTGGGCATGAAACCTGTGGTGCTTGAACGCGGTAAGGATGTTGATTCACGACGCCGCGATATGGCTGCGATTTCACGTGAGGGTATAGTGAATCCGGATTCAAATTACTGCTTCGGAGAAGGCGGCGCAGGAGCCTTTTCCGACGGAAAGCTGTATACCCGCAGTACCAAGCGTGGTCCGGTGGACAAGGTGCTGCAGATATTCCATGCGCACGGGGCTTCCGATGCCGTGCTTATCGACGCGCATCCGCATATAGGAACCGACCGGTTACCTGTCATAATCAAAGCAATGCGCAATACGATTCTTAATCATGGCGGAGAAGTGCATTTCAATACCAGGGTTACCGATTTGATTTTCGACAAACATCGTTGTGTATGCGGTGTGATCACGGCTGATGGCCGTGAATTTCACGGCCCGGTGCTTCTTGCTACCGGACATTCGGCCCGGGATGTCTATGCCATGCTCAAGCGGTGCGGGATACCTATGGAAGCAAAGGGAATAGCGGTAGGCGTCAGGCTCGAACACCCCCAGGAGCTTATTGACCGTATACAGTATCATTCACCCAAAGGCAGAGGCAAGTGGCTGCCGGCGGCTGAATATTCGATGCTTACCCGTGTGGATGGCAGAGCCGTGTATTCGTTCTGTATGTGTCCGGGAGGGGTGATAATTCCTGCCGCGAGCGAACCCGGGCAACTTGTCGTGAACGGTATGTCGCCTTCCAATCGCGGCACCCGGTGGGCCAATTCCGGCATGGTGGTTGAAATCCTGCCCGAGGATCTTCCCGAATATGATAAGTATGGCGAACTGAAGATGATGTACTTCCAGCGCGACATAGAGCAACGGTTCTTTGAGGCAGCCGGTAACACGCAGTGCGCGCCTGCGCAGCGCATGACCGACTTTGTGGCTTCCAGGCCGAGTTCAACTTTGCCGCCGTCATCGTATGCGCCGGGCGTGCAACCCGGTCGTATCGACCTGTTGTTGCCTCCGTTTGTTGCAGGACGCCTGCAGAAGGGCTTTGAGGAATTCGGCCGCAAGGCCCGTGGCTTCCTCACACCCGATGCCGCTCTTATAGGTGATGAAACGCGTACATCATCGCCGGTGCGGGTACCGCGCGACAAGGACAGTCGTTGCCATGTTGACGTGCGCGGCTTATATCCTGTGGGTGAAGGAGCCGGATATGCCGGTGGAATAGTATCGGCCGCTATCGACGGCATAAATACCGCCAGGGAAATAGCGAGAGCCTATTTGCCAAGTTCGCTCTGAATGGCCGCTGCCATCCGGGGTGCATCTTTACAGCCGAGCATATATTTGCGTCCATTCTTGAGTGTGACAAGAAAGCAGTCGGATGCCTTGCCGTAATATGCAAAGTAACGGCCGATATCTCCCTCTCGGAACCAGCCCCAGTAGCCCATGAAGCCGCCGCTGCCTATGATGCGGCGTGCTCCCATAGTGGGCGGACATAAGCGCACAGATTCAATCTGCGAAACCGGGATGTCTTTGTACCATAATGGTCGGGCGACTGTGAGGACTCCGTTCTTGAGCGTGAGACTCAAAGGCATATAGATAAGTGCCAAGGCGCAGAGTGTTAGGATGAATACGGCTATAAGCATATATTCAAACCGGTGACCGGCTCTGTACATTGCAAAAAACAAAGCGCCCAGTATTGCTATGACTGCGACCGACAATGTTAACGAATAGGCACTCATGCTGACTGACTTCTTCATATCGGGATGTCTTTAGTACAAAAGGCACGGCAATCTCTCGCCGTGCCTTTTGTGAATACTGATAAACTATTTTTATTTTACGAGATAGTTGTCAAGCTGCTCCACATTGAATGTGCGGATGAATTCGGCGTGACGTGTCACCTCGGCGGCAGCTATGTTGGCATACACGTTGGCCGACTTGGTGAACGATTCGTTGCGTTGGGCGTCGAGGAGCAGCAGATATGCCATTACGATATTGCCGGCCATCTCGACAAGACGGCGTGCCATGAAGTCGGTGTAGGTAGGATTGTTTACCTCGGCTACGTGGGCTATGGCACTGTTGTACATCTCGGTGAGTACGGCAAGGCGGTCCTTGATGGCCTGAAGTTCGGGGCGGACTTCGGTCTTGGCGTATTCGTCAATGAGGCTGTTGTACGTACCGGTGGTGACGTGGCGGATAGCGGCCACTACCTGCAGCTGGGTCGTGCCTTCATAGATCGAAGTGATGCGTGCGTCGCGGTAGATGCGCTCGCAGGCGTAATCCTTCATGAAGCCTGAGCCGCCGTGTATCTGTATACAGTCGTAAGCGTTCTGGTTGCAATATTCGCTGCCCATGCCCTTGGCCATAGGTGTGAGAGCATCGGCAAGATGGTTGTAGTGCTTGCGCTCGGTGCGCTCCTCGGGAGTGAGGGGGCGTTCCTTGCTGATGTCGTCGAGGATTTTGTAAAGATCAACGTAGCGGGCGCACTCGTAGAGAAGCGAACGGGATGCATCGAGCTTGGCCTTCATCACTGCAAGCATCTCGGCCACTGCCGGGAATTCAATGATGGCTTTGCCAAACTGACGGCGGTCCTTGGCATAGGCGAGAGCCTCTCGGTAGGCGATTTCGCTCACGCCTACGCTCTGAGCGGCAATACCAAGGCGGGCGCCGTTCATAAGGGCCATTACATACTTGATGAGGCCCATGCGGCGCGAGCCGCAGAGCTCGGCCGGAGCGTTCTTATAAACGAGTTCGCAGGTGGGAGATCCCTTGATACCCATCTTGTTCTCGATACGGCGTACAGTCACGCCGCCATTGCGCTTGTCGTAGATGAACATCGACAGGCCGCGACCGTCCTTAGTCCCTTCTTCCGAGCGGGCGAGTACCAGGTGGATATCGCTGTCGCCGTTGGTGATGAAGCGCTTAACGCCGTTGAGCACCCATGTGCCATCCTCCTTCTGAGTAGCCTTGAGCATTACCGACTGGAGGTCGGAACCGGCATCGGGCTCAGTGAGGTCCATCGACATTGTCTCACCCTCGCATACGCGGGGGATGAAGCGGGCTTTCTGATCTTCGTCGCCGAATTCATAGAGAGTTTCGGCGCAGTCCTGAAGGCCCCACAGATTCTCGAAACCTGTATCGGCACGGCTGACAATGTCGGCAGCCATGATATAGGGAGTGATGGGGAAGTTGAGTCCACCGAAACGGCGTGGCATAGCCATACCCATGAGGCCGGCCTGGCGGCAGGCTTCGAGGTTGGCCACGGTGCCGTCGGCATAGTGGGCACGGCCGTCGGAGCAGGATGCACCCTGATGGTCGACGCCCTCGGCATTCTCGGCGATGAGGCCGCCACAGAGTTCGCCTACTACTTCGAGCACGCGCTCGTAGTTGTCCATGGCGTCGTCGAAGTCGAGTGGTGCGTAGTCAAACTTCTCGGCGTCGGTAAAGTTGCTCTCTTTGAGTTCAACGATTTTGCGCATCAGCGGGTGTGTGAGGTGATGGCGCAGATCGGGGTTGTCTGTATAAAAGTTAGCCATGGCTTATTTGGAGTTCTTTTTGTAGTACTTGATGAGTTTGGGCAGTACATCTTCGATGTCGCCGGTGATTACATAGTCGGCGATAGTGTTGATGGGCGCGTTGGGGTCGTTGTTGACTGATATGATGATCGAGCTTTCCTGCATACCGGCGATGTGCTGGATCTGACCCGAGATACCGCAGGCAATATACAACTTGGGGCGAACGGTGACACCGGTCTGACCGATCTGACGCTCATGCTCGATGAAGCCTGCGTCGACTGCCGCACGCGATGCGCCTACCTCGGCGCCGAGAGTGTTGGCGAGGTCGAACAGAAGCTGGAAGTTCTCTTTGGAGCCTACGCCGTAACCACCTGCAACGATGATTGGGGCATTTTTGATGTTGAGCTTCGACTTGGCAATCTGACGGTCGATGATTTCGACAACGAAGTCGGTATCGCTGACATACTTGGCCGGGTCGAGATTGATGACTGTGCCCTTGTGGTCGGGGTTGAACACCTCTTTTTTCATGACACCCTCGCGGACGGTGGCCATCTGAGGCCGATGCTCGGGGTTAACGATCGTAGCTACGATGTTGCCGCCGAATGCCGGACGGATCTGATATAGCAGGTCGTGATATTCCTGCTTGGTCTTGGCATCGGTGTGGTCACCGATCTCGAGCGATGTGCAGTCGGCGGTAAGACCGCTGTGCAGGGCTGAGGATACGCGGGGACCGAGATCACGGCCGATGCAGGTGGCGCCCATGAGTGCGATCTGAGGCTCGATTTCCTTGAACAGATTGATGAGTACTGCGGCGTGAGGGTTGGATGTATAGGGATACAGACGCTTGTCGGCAACCTTATAAACGACGTCGGCACCGTAGGGGAAAATCTGGTCTTCGATACCGTCGAGGTTGGCGCCTACAACGAGAGCTTCGAGCTTTACGCCGAGACGGTCGGCGAGTTGCCGGCCTTTGGTAAGTAGTTCGAGTGAAACGTCGGCGACGCGACCGTCTTCATACTCGCAATATACTATGATGTTGTTCTTGTCTTCCATTGTGGATATATGAGAGGGGCCTTAGCCGATTGTGTGGTTGGTGATAAGTTCTTTGATAAGGTCTTCGAGAGCGGCGTCATCCTTGCCTTCGATGCGGCGTGCGTCTTTGGCGGTAAACACTACGTTTTCTACGTTCTTTACCTTTGTGGGTGAACCGGGGAAACCAATCTGCTCGGGATCTGCCTCCACGAATGCTGCGCCCCATTCATTGAGCTGCAGGTAGGGACGGGCGTCGACAAATGCCTGTTTTTCTTCGCTGAGGGCGGCCTTCTCACTGGGTGATACGGCATACTTGTATTTCATCAGGCGCTTTGCGTTGCGCGGGCGGCAGTCGGCAGCCGAACCGTTTACGGTGACTACGCAGGGCAGTGGCGCCACAACAGTTTCGATACCATGCTCGAGGCGGCGCTTTACTGTGACCTTACCATCTTTGAGGCCGATGATTTCTTCGGCGTATGTTACTTGTGGTATACCGAGCTTTTCGGCGATCTGAGGGCCTACCTGAGCGGTATCACCGTCAATGGCCTGGCGGCCGCCGAGTATGATGTCGTAATTGCCGATTTTCTTCACAGCCTGAGCGAGAGAATAGGATGTTGCCAGGGTGTCTGCACCGCCAAGAGCGCGGTCGGTGAGTACAATGCCGGTGTCGGCGCCACGGAAGATAGCTTCGCGGATCACCTCGGCAGCCTTTGGCAGGCCCATGGTGAGAACTGTGATGGTAGAACCGGGATTTGCATCTTTGAGCCGAAGTGCTTGCTCAAGCGCGTTGAGGTCTTCGGGATTGAAGATTGCGGGCAGAGCGGCACGGTTGATAGTGCCGTCGGCTTTCATAGCATCTTTGCCTACGTTGCGGGTGTCGGGCACCTGCTTAGCAAGCACAATGATGTTTAAACTCATAATTTTTAGTCTATTAAGAGATTTATATTTCTATTGCATGAGTTGTGGGCTCGCGAAGAGCCATAATTGGCGATGCAAAGGTAATAAAAATTCTTGATAAAATGAAAAAATAAACGACGAATGCCCCGCATATAATGCGGGGCATTCGTGATAATCAGTATATTAATTAAAAATACGTTCGTAATAGTCGATGTAGGCTTCATTGACGAGCCGGTTGCCTCCCGGGGTGGGGTAGTCGCCTGAGAAATACCAGTCGCCCGGATGGTCGGGGATAGCCTTGTGCATGCCTTCGAGGCTTTGATACAGAATGTCGACCTTAGCCTTGATCCTGTGGCTTGAATTCTCTGTGAGCATACGGCTTATCGCTTCGGAAATCTCCTCATCTGTAAACGGTGCGTATATGGCTTTCACGCAGTTGATGCGTTGATCCGGCGGCAATTCACGTTGCTTGAGACACTGCCGGTAGGTGTCGTGAATCACTTGCTCGCGGTCTGTTCCCTTGAGAAGCCTGATTGCCGCATGGAAAGCTATGAACTGATCGAGGGCCGACATATCGATTCCGTAATAATCTGGATAGCGCACCTGAGGGGAGGAGCTTACAATAATGATGCGGCGCGGACGCAATCGGTCGAGTTGTCGCAAAATAGATTGCCGCAGCGTGGTGCCGCGCACAATCGAGTCGTCAATCACGACAAGAGTATCCACATCCTGTTTGACTGTGCCGTATGTCACGTCGTAGACATGAGCAACCATATCGTCGCGCGATGACCCTTCGGCAATGAATGTCCGCATCTTTACATCCTTGATGGCGACCTTCTCGACACGTATCCGCCGCGACAATACCTTGCGCAGGTTCTCGTCCGTGGCATCGCCATAAGCCATAAGACGCCGTATATCGGCGAGTTTACATTCGTCGAGACGCTTCTCCAGTCCCTGCATCATGCCGAAGAACGCAACCTCGGCCGTATTTGGAATAAAGGAGAAAACAGTGTGGTCGACATCATAATCAACCATCTTGAGCAGCTTGGGGACGAGCGCCTCGCCGAGCGCCTTGCGCTCGCGGTATATGTCGATGTCGGACCCACGTGAAAAGTAGATGCGCTCGAAGGAGCAGCGGCGATTGTCGGCGGCGGACAGGATCTGTCGGGTCGATACATCGCCGGCTTTGTTGACAAGCAACGCCTCGCCAAGTCCGAGTTCGCTTACCGCTGATGCCGGTACATCGAATACAGTCTGAATTACAGGCCGTTCGGATGCGAGGACAATTATCTCGTCATCGTAATAATAGAATGCCGGGCGTATGCCATGCGGATCGCGGATTGCAAACATGTCGCCCGAGCCGGTAGCTCCGCACATAACATAACCTCCGTCCCAGTCTGGCGCTACATTTCCGAGCACCGATGCCAGGTCGAGGCGGTCTTCGATTGTCTCGGCCAGCGCGGGATCCTCAAGGCTGTCGCGGAGTTCGCGGTACAGTCGGTGGTTTTCTTTGTCGAGAGCATATCCCACCTGTTCAAGAATCATGTTGGTGTCGCTGTAGATACGTGGATGCTGGCCCGACGATACCACGCGCTCGAACATTTCGCTGACGTTTGTCATGTTGAAGTTGCCGCACAGCATCAGGGAGCGTGAGCGCCAGTTGTTGCGGCGGAGCACGGGGTGAGCATAGCTGATGCCCGAGCGGCCTGTTGTAGAGTATCTCAAGTGTCCCATGTATACTTCGCCCATGAAGGGGGTGTATGCCTCAACCTCTTCGGCCGGCAATGAGTCAACACCGGCAGGAATCTCCGAGCCGATGCGGGCGAATATCTGTGGAATCGCGTCTTTGCCCAATTCACGTTCGCGGAAAATCAACTCATATCCGGCAGGCGCATGAAGCTTCACGACGCCTACGCCGGCTGCTTCCTGGCCGCGGTTGTGTTGCTTCTCCATCAGCAGGTACAGCTTGTCGAGGGCATAGGAGTATGAGCCGTACTTTTCCTTATAGTAATGCAGAGGCCGGCGCAGACGTATCATCGCTACGCCGCACTCATGCTTGAGAGGTTCCATAAAACTGGCTGTATTAGCGTATGAAGAGAAGTTCGCGGTATTTGGGCAGAGGCCACATCTCGTTGTCGACCATAAGTTCGAGCTTGTCGATATGGCGGCGGATGACTTCCATCGGCGGTATCACGTTGTCATGATATGCGATCGCTTTTTCGCGCTCGTCGCTGATGGCGTTTGCCTCCTTGCGGGCTTCGATCATGCGGTCGGTCTCTGTCTTGATGATGTCCATGTGCTGCGAGATTTTCTCGATTGTATCAAGGTCGTGGGCAACGACCTTGGCACCTTTCACGCCGGGGAACAGGTCCTTAAGTTTTACAACGTTGTCAACAAGCAGCGACTGGTATCGTGTGGCGACCGGCATTATGTGATTGATGGCAAGATCGCCAAGCACGCGGGCTTCGATCTGTACTTTTTTGGTGTACATTTCCCACTTCACCTCGTTGCGAGCCTGAAGCTCTACGGGAGAGAACACGCCAGTACGGCCAAACATAGCCACTGATTCGGGGCTGAGGTAGGCGTCGAATATTTTCGGAGCCGATGTCTCGCAGTCAAGGCCGCGGCGCTCGGCTTCCTCTTTCCACTCGTCGGAGTAACCGTTGCCGTCGAATACGATGGCTTTGGATGCCTTATATAGTACGCGTATCTCATCAAGAAGTGCATCTTTCAGATCTTCGCCTCCGTCAAGACGCTTTTTTATTGTATTGTAGAATGTGGCCAGCTGGTCGGCTACGGCAGCATTAAGAGCAATCATGGCGCTGGCGCAGTTGGCCGAAGAACCTACTGCGCGGAATTCGAATCGGTTGCCTGTGAATGCGAACGGCGATGTACGGTTGCGGTCGGTGTTGTCGAGCAACAACTCGGGAATCTGGGCGAGCCCGAGAGAGCGGCCCGACTTGGCCGAGAGGTCGGAGAGTTGCTCGGGCGTGGCGTTTTCGAGCTTGTTGAGAACGTCGCTTAGCTGGCTGCCGAGAAATATCGAGATTATGGCGGGCGGTGCCTCGTTGGCACCAAGACGATGGGCATTGGTGGCCGACATGATTGAAGCTTTGAGCAGGCCGTTATGTTTATGGACAGCCGCCATCACATTTACTATGAAAGTGAGGAAGCGCAGATTGTCCTCGGGAGTCTTGCCGGGCGAGAAGAGCATGTCGCCGCAGTCGGCGCCGAGGCTCCAGTTGTTATGCTTGCCAGAGCCGTTTATGCCCGAGAAAGGTTTCTCATGCATGAGTACGCGGAAATTATGGCGCCGGGCCACTTCGGCCATAAGAGTCATCACGAGCAGGTTGTGGTCGTTGGCCAGGTTGGTCTCCTCGAATATGGGGGCGAGTTCAAACTGATTAGGAGCCACCTCGTTGTGTCTTGTCTTTACAGGTATACCGAGGCGGTGGGCCTCAATTTCCAGGTCGAGCATGAATGCCTCGACACGTGATGGAATCGCGCCGAAATAATGATCCTCAAGCTGCTGGTTCTTGGCGCTCTCGTGGCCCATGAGTGTGCGGCCTGTAAGCACAAGGTCGGGGCGGGCCGAGAAAAGAGCCTCATCGACAAGAAAGTATTCCTGTTCCCAGCCGAGGTAAGACTTTACGTGCTTTACAGCAGGATTGAACAGACGGGCTACATCGGCGGCGGCACGGTCGACGGCGTTGAGGGCACGCAGCAACGGAGTCTTATAGTCGAGGCTTTCGCCGGTATATGATACAAAGATTGTAGGAATACACAATGTGCCGTCAAGGATAAATGCCGGCGATGATATGTCCCATGCCGAGTATCCGCGGGCCTCGAAGGTATTGCGTATACCTCCGTTGGGAAACGAAGAAGCGTCGGGCTCTTGCTGTACGAGCAGTTTTCCTGAGAATTCCTCTACGACTCCGCCTTTACCGTCAGGTTCGATGAAAGCATCGTGCTTTTCGGCTGTACCGTCGGTAAGAGGATGGAACCAGTGGGTATAATGGCGTGCGCCATTATCTACGGCCCAGCGCTTCATGCCCTCGGCTACACTGTCGGCCAAAGAGCGAGATATGGGCTTCTTGTCCTCAATAGCGCTGATCAGGGCATCATAGGTGTCCTTGGGCAGATATTCGTACATTTTTTTGCGGTTGAACACGGCCTTGCCATAATAGGCGTCGGGGCGCTCTGCAGGGATCTCCACAGCCACGGCCTTGCGGTCGAATGCTTCTTCAACCACTTTAAATCGCAAAGATGACATCTTTTTTACGTTTAAAAATTAGAGTATGATATAGTACAGAAGTATTCTCTGAAAAAAGAGGCGCCGCTCCGTATGCGCGGCCGTTGGCGGCCGTATGCGCGATTCGAAGCGGTGTGCAGTAGTGGAGAATCATGGCTTTAAACAGACTGTCTAAAAAGAAAACCCGCGGCGGAAGATGCCTGCCGACTTCGTTTTGCCGGCTTGAACACTCTGCGCAGGGCGGGATGTGATATGATTGTCTCCATTTGGAAAAAATATGGCGCAAAGTTACAGCTTTTGTTTTTAACGGCCAAATATAATTTATGTTTTTTTTTGTGGGTTTCGAGAGCTATCCGGGCATTTTGTTAACTTTATTTAATTGTTTTGGGTGATGCGGCGAAATGATGTAACTTTGTATGTTTTTTAGAATCTGTATATGCTTACATATAATAACCATATGAAGCCGCTTGTGCTTCCTGAGTATGGCAGGAACATACAGTCGATGCTCGACCATTGTCTTACGATTGAAGACCGCGATGAGCGCACACGTTGTGCACGCTCGATTGTCGACGCTATGTGCATACTGTTTCCCTCGCAGACCGATCAGAAGGTGTACCGTCGCAAACTATGGGATCATTTGGCTATAATGAGCGACTTCAAACTTGACGTGGATCTTCCCTTTGAGCTTGTCAAGCCCGAGGAGTTTGAGCAGACTCCCGAGCCGGTGGCGCTCGGCAGCGGCCATGCCAACCGTCGCGTGTATGGCTGCCATCTCGAACTGATGCTTGCCGAGGCTGCGAAGATGGAGGCCGGCGATGAGCGCGACGCATTGGTTTATCTGCTTGCCGACCACATGAAAAAGATGGCACTTGCCGTAAGTCCCGAGGGCGTTGATGACGAAAAAATTTTCAAGGATATATATGAAATGACCGACGGCGCGATACGCCTTGATCCGTCGCAGATTCAGCTGCATGATTTTCAGATCGTGGCTTCGGCCGGAAAGAAGAAAAAGAAAAAATGATTAAGGCAGAGGCGCTTGTATCCATAGGAAATGTTATCAAACCTCATGGTATCCGTGGCGAGTTTTCGGCCGAGATTGATGTAGATCCGGCTGAACTGCGGTGTCTGATATTTGACTTGGACGGCATATATGTGCCATTCTTTGTCGATACATGCCGGCAACGTGGCTCGCAGGCGTGGCTTGTGAAGTTGGACGGAATAGGCGACGAGAAGCAGGCGGCTGCGTTTATTGGAAAGGATATATATGCCTTGCGCGAAGATCTTTCCGAAGACGATGAGGGTGAAGACGGGCTCTATCTGTATGACCTGTGTGGTTATAAGCTTTATGACGGAGATGTGTGTCTTGGCGAAATAGAAGCCATCGACGACTCTACGGCCAATATTCTGATGCATGTGACAACTGACGACGGTAAAACGGTGTTCGTGCCGTTTGCCGAGGAACTTGTTGCCGGCATTGATCCTGAGAGTCATATATTGACTATGAATCTGCCTCAGGGAATAACCGATTTAAATTGATGCGAAATGATGGAATTTGATGAAGATGATGCTATAAAATATATCCGCGGACATATAGATGCTGAGTTGTCGTCGATTTACGACGATGACGAGCTACTGAATCTGATAGACCTCGTTTACGACTATTACGAGGCTAACGGACTCCTCGACATCGATCTTGACAGCGATGATGAAGACGATCCCGACATCGACGAACTGCGAGAATATATTGTGCGCATGCTGCGCAAGGACAAAGGAGCCAAGTTGGCTCCCGTGCATGTGATGCCGATTCTCTCGGCATATCTCGAGTATGAATCCTCGCTGTCAATATGACAAAAATACCAATCTCCTCCTTACTGATGAAAACATTAGTTAAAGCACTGCTGATATCGCTTATGGCTGCAATGCCTGTCCCCGTCATCGCTCAGAGCGACGATGTGCTTGAAATGAGTATCGATGACAATATTGCCACACCCGAAGTGCCCCGCAAGGCCAAGCAGTATGTAGCTGCCGCCATGGATCAGCTGCGCCGCCACATGATTAAAAACAAATATACTGTGGAGAGCCTGCGCGACGGCGAGGTGATCGAGATCACCATACCATGCGCCGAGCTGTTTGCCCCCGGTGAGGTAGAACTCAAGGCTAACGCTGCCGAACTGCTGCGCCCGTTTGGCCTCGTTGTGCGCGAGCCGCAAAAATATAAGGTGCTTGTGGCTGTCCACACCGACGACACGGGCGACGATATGTATAGCGATTCTATATCAGCCGCGCGTGCCAATGCAGTCGATGACTGCCTGTGGCAGATAGCGGGTGAACGCGATACAAATGTGATTCCATACGGTATCGGCAAAGATGAGCCGCGTGTATCGAACGCTACACGCCCCGGCCGTGCGCAGAACCGCCGTGTCGAAATTTTCATCATACCCGACTACGGACTCCTTGAGATGGCCGGGGTGAAACGCAAGAAAAACGACTGAGCGGCGCATATATTGATAATTAATTCGTAACTTTGCAAAATAACACATTCTGAAACAATGGCAATAGAACTTCAACACCTGACAAAGCGTCAGGATAATTATTCGCAATGGTACAACGAGCTGGTCGTGAAGGCCGACCTTGCCGAGCAGTCGGCTGTGCGCGGCTGTATGGTAATCAAACCATACGGATACGCAATATGGGAAAAAATGCAGCAGACACTCGACAAGATGTTCAAGCAGACAGGTGTGCAGAACGCATACTTTCCCTTGCTCATTCCCAAATCGTTCCTCTGCCGCGAGGCCGAGCATGTTGAAGGCTTTGCAAAAGAATGCGCCGTGGTGACCCATTATCGTCTCAAAAATGATCCCGACGGTAAAGGCGTTGTCGTGGACCCCGAGGCAAAACTTGAAGAGGAGCTCATTGTGCGTCCAACATCTGAAACGATAATATGGGGTACATACAAGAACTGGATTCATTCCTACCGCGACCTTCCTGTGATCTGCAATCAGTGGTGCAATGTGATGCGTTGGGAGATGCGCACACGCATGTTCCTGCGTACTGCCGAGTTTCTGTGGCAGGAAGGTCACTGCGCCCATGCCACAGCCGAGGAAAGCGAGGCCCGCACAGTGCAGATGATAAACCTCTACGCTGAGTTTGCCCGCAAATATATGGGACTTCCGGTTATAATCGGTGTCAAGACACCGACCGAACGTTTTGCAGGCGCTCTCAACACTTATACCATCGAAGCCATGATGCAGGACGGCAAAGCCCTGCAGTCGGGTACGTCGCACAACCTTGGCCAAAACTTCGCAAAAGCCTTCGATGTGACATTCGTCAACAAGGAAAACAAGCCCGAATATGTATGGGCCAACTCGTGGGGCGTATCGACCCGCCTTATGGGTGCGCTCATAATGGCACATTCTGATGACAACGGTCTGGTGCTGCCGCCGCATCTCGCGCCGATACAGGTGGTAATCGTGCCTATCTTTAAGAATGCCGAGCAGTTGGCGCAGATTACATCGGCCATGACTCCGCTTATCGAGCAACTCGCTCAGCTTGGCATCAGCGTGAAGTATGACGATGATGACAAGCGCCGTCCCGGCTTCAAGTTCGCCGATTACGAGCTCAAGGGCGTGCCTGTGCGACTTGCTGTCGGTGCCCGCGACCTTGAGAAGGGAACCATAGAAGTAATGCGCCGTGATACTCTTGAAAAGTCGGAAATGCAGATTGCCGGCCTCCCTGAGGCAGTCAGAGATCTGCTTGAGGATATTCAGGAGAACATATATCAGAAGGCTCTTAAGATGCGCGACCAGCGTATATATAAGGTTGACTCGTATGAGGAGTTCAAGCAGCGCATCGAAGACGGCGGATTTTTCCTGTGTCATTGGGACGGTACAGCCGAGACCGAGGAGCGTATCAAGGCCGAGACAAAGGCTACGATACGATGCATACCTCTCGATGGCGAGGAAGAGGAAGGCGTATGCATGGTTACAGGCCGTCCATCCAAGCGCCGCGTGATCATTGCCCGGGCATATTAATAAAAAATCACATCCTGTGCCGCCACTTCTTATAGGAGTGGGGCATAGGATGTATTATTCATACGCGAGGAGTTGCACTCAATCATTTCTGTTTTAAGTTCATTATGACGAAGACTGAAGTCACACTAAATATACTCCGACCTGATATGTCCAGCCACATGCCGCTTCCTTTTGCCGAGATGGGTGTGCAGGCCGGATTTCCTTCGCCCGGCCAGGATTATCTGTCTGAATCGATAGACCTCAATCATGAACTGATAAGACATCCGGCATCAACATTTTATGCCAGAGTTGAGGGTAATTCCATGGTCGGTGAAGGAATCGAACCGGGGGATATTCTGGTGGTTGACAGGTCGATCGAACCGTCGGACGGCGATCTTGCCGTATGTTGCCTCGACGGTGATTTCACGCTTAAGCGTATCAGACTGAGCCGCGGACAGGTATGGCTTATTCCATCAAATGAGGCTTTCGATCCCATACTTGTCACTTCGACATGCCGGTTTGAGGTGTGGGGAGTAGTGACATATACGATAAAGCAGCATCACCGGCAGCCGCGACATCATTGAACAACCGTAATGCTTGGCCTTATCGATTGCAACAATTTCTTTGTATCGTGTGAGCGGGTATTTATGCCATCGCTACGGACACGGCCAGTCGTTGTGCTTTCCAATAACGACGGCTGCATTGTGGCGTTGTCAAACGAGGCTAAGGCGATCGGACTGAAACGAGGTATGCCGTATTTCCAGATCAAAAACGTCTGCGACCTCCACGAAGTGGCAGTCCTGTCGGGTAATCATCGTTTGTATAGTGATATGTCATCGCGAGTGATGGCTGTATTGTCGTCGATAGTACCGGAAATTGAGATATATTCGATCGATGAGGCATTCCTGTATCTGGATGGTTTCGGCGAGGACGATATAGTGCCAGCAGGCCGCGACATAGTGCATAAAGTACGCCGCGCAACCGGGATACCTACATCGCTGGGCATTGCCCCGACAAGGACACTTGCCAAGGTGGCGGCACGGTTTGCCAAAAAATATCCGGGATATCATGGCTGTTGCCTGATCGCTGATGAAAAGGCACGCCGTAAAGCGCTGGAATTAACTCCAATAGGCGATGTATGGGGCATCGGCCGGCGTCTCAATAAGAAGTTTGTAAATACCGGTATAGAGACAGCCTTGCAGTTTGCGGATAAACCGAGGGAATTTGTGGAGCGAATGCTCAGTGTGGCCGGCTGCCGCACATGGCGCGAACTTAACGGCGAACCATGCATACCGCTTGAAATGTGCGAGCCGGCTAAGCGTCAGATGTGTTGCTCCCGGTCGTTCGGAACGCTGTATTCCGATTTTGAACAGTTGCGACAGGCAGTATCGCTTTTTGCCACTATCCTGTCGCGCAAGCTACGGGAGCAGCATTCGGCGGCCGTATCCATGTCGGTGTTCATTCATACAAATGCGTTCAGAGAGGATATGCAGCAATATTATAACTCTGCGCACCGACAGTTTCCCGAGGCCACATCCGACACGATGGCGCTCGTCTCCATGGCCACAGAATGTCTTCGGTCGGTGTACAGACAAGGTTATCGTTACAAGAAAGCCGGCGTCATTATAACTGAAATCGTAAGCGAGAATGCCATACGCCGGTCGCTCTTTACAGATGCCGGGGAACGGGATCGACGCAGTCAGCTGATGGATGTCCTCGATAAGCTGAATTCCATGTCTATAGCCCATGACACGGTGCATGTGGCTGCCTATGCTCCGGTGGAAGATCTTGTGCGCAGCGAGCATCGATCGCGGCTATATACCACCAGGCTAAGTGATATAATAACGATAAACTGTAACAGTCCGCATGCGGATATTTCATAACTTGAATTTGATTATGGATTCAAAAACACTCGTTCAACGCGTTTCGCGTTCGCTCGGCGATGATACAAAGCGTACATCGTCGATGCTTGATGCCTTTGTCGATGTGCTGCGCTCAGCAGTGATATCCGGGTCGTCGGTCGCAATACCATCATTCGGCACATTCCTTACAGTCAAGGCCGATGAAGAAATTGTTACCGATCGTGTCACAGGGCGCCGTATGATGTTGCCGCCACAAATAACCGTAGAGTTCCAACCGGCAGCAATGCTACGTAAAAAACTTGTCGAAGGCCATGAATGAGATGATTAATTTGCCACGACTGATAGCACTCGTGGCTGAACGTGCAAATATACAGCCTGCCGAGGCACGTAGATTTATACACGAACTCTTTGCTACCGTCGAATCGGCATTGCTTGAGGGAGAAAACGTTAGAATAAAGGGCATAGGCGAATTTGTGAGGGTTGAAGATTTGACATCGCCGGTGGTGCTTAAAGTCGACGACGAGCTTTCAGCTATCGTTAATGAGCCTTTTGCCGCGTTTGAGGCCGTAGAACTTAATGAAGGCGCCGCTGAGGAAATTCTTAAAGTAGAGATGCGTGAACCGATGGTGGCAGCACCTGCCGGCGAGGAGAAAGCTTCCGAAGCACCGGTACCGGATGCTGTCGAAGGTGTAGAAAAAGAACCTGAGAGGGGAGAGGATAAAGCCGAGATTGAAGAACTCGTCGAGATTGAAGAAAAGAATGAAGAAAAATCGGATGCAGAAGAAATAGTGAGACATAGCAGTGACATCGAGCCTGAGTCTGAGCCAGAGCCTGAATCGGAGCATAAATCAGAATCAGAGCACGAATCGGAGCCGGGGCCTGAAGAGCACGTGTCGCAAGAAGATGACATTACAGACATCCCTGAAGATATCCCTGAGCGGGTGGTATATGTACAGCAACCGGCAAATCACGGCATGTGGCTGATGCTCGGAGTACTCATAGGTCTTATAGCCGGCCTTGTAGGCGGTTATTTTGCCGGGAAATATATGGCACGGTATGAACTCCCCGCGGAGGAAGATATGGTATTTGACGAGGATACACTGTCGGTATCGTCGATATTCGATAATCCGGTCGACACGATTGCGCCGGTTGTAAAAGCCGACACTGTGCAGACCGTGCAGCCGGTAGCTGAATCTACGGCGTCCGCACCTGCCGAAACTGCTGCAGCCCGGACATCCGCGCAACCACAACCTGTATATGATAAGGTATCGAGTCGCCGTTATCTTGCCATCATTGCCGGTGAGCATTACGGAGTTAAAAATTACTGGATATTCATATACAATGCCAATCCCGATCTTGGTGACCCTAACAAGATAGCACCGGGAACACGTGTCCTTGTACCTGCCAAAGAAAGTTTTATGGAAGCTACCAAGGCTGAGACTGATGCTAAAGCTCGCCGTCTGCTCAATGAACTGAGTAAGAAATACAAGTTGTAACATCCGGTATTTTACTGCCCGTCAAGAGGACGTTTAGGCCAAAAAATGTTAAGTATTGATTCTGTTAAAGGAATAATAGGTAAATTTAACATTAGTTTTTAACAGTTTAGGTGTTATATTAGTAATTTTGTATTCGGTATTAAGGACTACCTTTATACGTTTCGACATTAAAAATATAACTACAATAACTGTTAACACTTATGAGTGAATCAGTCAACATCCGCGACCTGAACGCCCTCGTGGCATCCAAAAGCGACTTCATCAACATCATCACCCATGGTATGGATCAGACTATCGTGGGGCAGAAGCACCTTGTAGAGTCGCTTCTTATCGCGCTGCTTTCCAATGGCCATGTATTGCTCGAAGGCGTGCCCGGTCTTGCCAAGACATTGGCTATCAAAACCCTCGCACAGCTCATCGATGCAAAATACAGCCGAATACAGTTTACACCCGATCTGCTCCCGGCCGATGTGGTAGGTACAATGGTCTACAGTGTGAAGAATGAGACATTCCAGGTGAAGAAAGGCCCGATTTTTGCCAATTTCGTGCTTGCAGATGAAATCAACCGTGCCCCGGCCAAGGTGCAGTCGGCTCTTCTTGAAGCCATGCAGGAACGTCAGGTTACAATCGGTGAAAATACATTTGCCCTCGACGAGCCTTTCCTAGTTATGGCTACACAGAACCCTATCGAGCAAGAAGGTACTTATCCGTTGCCTGAAGCTCAGGTCGACCGTTTCCTTATGAAGGTCGTTATCGGTTATCCGTCCAAGGATGAAGAAAAGCTGATCATACGTCAGAATATCTCGAATGAACGCCGCAGCGTCCGTCCGCTTCTCAAGCCGGAAGAAATTATCGAGGCCCAGAAGGTTGTCGAGCAGATATACGTGGATGAGAAGATCGAGCGCTATATCGTCGACATTGTATTCGCAACACGCTTTCCGGCTGATTATGGTCTGAACGATCTGACAGGCATTATCGCATTCGGTGCCTCGCCACGTGCATCCATCAGCCTTGCGCGTGCTGCACGTTCATACGCTTTCCTGCATGGCCGCGGCTACGTTGTTCCCGAGGATGTGATCGCAGTATGCCACGATGTGCTGCGTCACCGTATCGGTGTCACATACGAGGCTGAGGCAAACAATATTACCACCGACGAGATTATCACTGAGATTCTCGACAAAGTGCAGGTTCCCTGATTCTGAATTATGGACGCGAAAGAACTTCTTAAAAGAGTTCGCAAAATAGAAATCAAAACCCGCGGACTCTCGCAAAACATCTTTGCCGGCGAGTATCACTCGGCCTTCAAGGGTAGGGGCATGATGTTTTCGGAGGTGCGCGAGTATCAGTATGGCGACGATATCCGTGATATCGACTGGAATGTCACCGCACGCCACAACAAGCCGTTTGTCAAGGTCTTCGAGGAGGAACGTGAACTCACCGTGATGCTCCTTGTCGATGTCTCAGGCAGCCGCGAATTCGGCGCTGTTGGTGAGGAAAAACGCGAGATGATAGCCGAGATCGCCGCCACGCTGGCATTTTCCGCAAACCAGAATAACGACAAGATCGGTGCATTGTTCTTTTCGGATAAAGTCGAGAAATTTATACCACCGAAGAAAGGTAAAAAGCATATCTTGTTGATTATACGCGAATTACTTGATTTTCGTCCCGAAAGCCGCGGTACCAACATTGATGCAGCGCTGCGTTATTTCACCGATGCCATGCGCAAACGGTCTACAATGTTTGTCATATCCGACTTTATTGATGAACATGATTATTCCAAGGCATTGTCTCTCGCCCGAAACAAGCACGACGTGATGGCAATACAGGTGTATGATAAGCGCGATGCTCAGCTCCCTGATGTAGGGCTTATGCGTATCACGGATCTGGAGACCGGCGCCACAAGGTGGATTGATACTTCATCGTCAAAAGTCCGCAAGGCCTATGGCAAATGGTGGTATGAGCGTCAGCAGGCGATGTCCGAGATCCTCAAGAAGTCGCGTGTCAACTTTACCGGTGTGGCGACTGACGAAGATTATGTGAAAGCCCTGATGGCTTTGTTTAAAAATCGAACCCAAAGATGAAAAAGAATATAATAACAGCTGTTATGGCAATATGCGCCGCCGTTGTGGCTTCGGCCGCTCCGGCCAAGGTCACCGCCTCTATCGACTCGACAGTCGTGGAGATGGGCTCGCGCGCCACGATAACTGTAAATATTGCAGATGACGGTCGCAAAGGTACGTTTATCGACCTGCCTGAAGCCGGGGCAGAGGCCGAGAATCTGGATTTCATCAGTGTCGAAGGTGATACGTTCCCTGCCGGATATGAGTATAAAATTCTTATACAGGCTTTTGAACCGGGGACTGTTACTTTCGCTCCGTTTCGTTATGTCGTTGGTACGGATACGGCTGAATCAGAGTTCCTGACGCTTAAAATAATGCCGGTAGGCCTGGATTCGCTGTCAACAATAAATCCGATGGAATCGGTGGTGAATCCTCCGCGCCGCTGGTATGATTATATCCCCGGCTGGCTGTTGTGGGTGTTGCTCGGAGTAGCTGTGGCTGCGGCCGCTATATGCCTTTATATGGTTTATCGAAAGAACGGTACACTCATTGTACATCGTTCCAAGCCTGTTGATCCGTATGAGGCCGCTATGGCCGAACTGTCAAAGTTGCGTGAGCGCAAACTCGCAGAGTCGGGCCGCGAAAAAGAATATTATACCCGGCTTGTCGACATCCTGCGTACGTATCTTGAACGCCGCTTCGGTATCAACGCAATGGAAATGTCGTCGACACAGATACTTGCCACATTGCGCCAAAATCCTGAAACCCGTGACAATCAGCCGCGTATCAAACAGATACTTGAGATTGCCGACTTTGTCAAGTTCGCTAATGTCAGGCCTATGCCCGATGACAATGTGAAAACGTTCAATAATGTCGTGGGTTTTGTCGAGGACACCAAGCCACAGCCTGTACCCGAGCCGGAGGCTGAAAATGAAAAACAATCCAAGAAACAAAAGTAAGCTATGCAGTTAGCACATCCACAGCTATTATGGCTTTTTCTCGTTTTCGTTCCCATGATCGTGTGGTACGTGATGAGGCAA